>JBEAMT010000043.1:0-16869 GCA_041165825.1 Actinomycetota bacterium
AAAAGGTAATCTGCGAATGCTGCTTCAATGCTGCGACCGCGAAGTGATGCAACAAGCGCGCTGGCGATCTTGATTGTTGAGGCAGAGGCCTTCTTACCAAGAACATCAGCGATTAAGGCTGATTTGGCCTCAGTTGAGCTAACGCTTACCAAAGCCTTGCGGAGTTCGAAATTATCAGCAACTAGGCGTGAAGTTTCGAAGATCTCATCTTCTACACGATCGAGTTCGCCAGCCATGTTCGCTGCAGATGCTTCTGCCTCAATCGCTAACTGCTCTGTTGCGTAGACGAGATCCTTTGTTGCAGACCAACGTAGACCTGAAAGCTCACTAAGTAGTTCAACTGCCAAGGCACCGGTTGATTTTGCAAATAGATCTTTAACAAGTGCCGCTTTTGCTGCCTTATCGCGAGCTGGATCTGTGATTGCGCGACGTACAGAAGTGTTATCTGCAAAGAGATCAGCAGCTGCGAAGAGATTTGAAGACAACTCCGAAGCCGATGCTGCGCTTGCGCCCTTGACTGCAGCATCGAGCGCAGATCGTGCAGCCACGAGTGACTGACGACTACTGCCTCCGAGGTGAATTCTCATTTACTTACTTGCTCTTCTCTAGATCATCCAAGAAACGGTCAACGATCCGTGATTGACGAGCCTGGTCATCTAAAGATTCCCCGACAATCTTTGAAGCGAGTTCAACAGCGAGTGCACCGACTTCATTGCGAAGTGATGTGATCGCTTGCTGACGCTCTGCTTCAATGGATGCGTGTGCAGCAGAAGTAATTCTTGCTGCTTCTTCTTGTGCTTTCGCTCGAAGTTCTTCAACGATAGATACGCCCTGTACGCGAGCTTCTTCACGAAGAGTTTGTGCTTCTTCGCGCGCCTTTGAAAGCTGCTCGTTGTACTGGGAAAGCGCACGCTGCGCTTCGAGCTGCGCCTTTTCAGCGCGCTCCATTCCACCTTGAATTGCCTCCGTGCGTGCAGTGAATGCCTTTTCGAACATTGGCACCACTTTGCTACGCAGAACTAGGAAGAGAAGTGTGAATGCAACTGCACCAACGATGATTTCCGAAGTATGCGGAATCAAAGGGTTTAGCGTCTCTCCCTCAGCGGCAAAATTAAATTTGATCATAATTAGTTCAGTTTATTTTCTGGGCTAATTAGAGAACGAATGCTAGAACGAGACCGAAGAGTGCGAGAGCTTCAGCGAGCGCGAATCCAAGGAACGCGATTGGCTGTAGAACGCTACGTGCTTCAGGCTGACGTGCAACGCCGTTGATATATGCGGCGAAGATTAGTCCGGTTGCAATACCAGGACCGATTGCTGCGAGGCCAAAACCGACCAGGTTGAGTGTGCCTTCCATTTTTTTACTGCCTTTCGTTAGGTGTTAGTGCTCGTCGGCAAGGGCGCCGGCGATGTAGAGAGCGGTCAACAGGGTAAAGATGTACGCCTGAAGACATTGGACCATGAACTCGAAGAAGGTCAACACGATGCCGATACCGAAGGCAAATGGGCTAACCAACTTCAAACCAAGAGCACCTTGGGCAAGGTGTTCGCCGCCCAAGATAAATACGAGCAACAGTAAGTGGCCCGCAAACATATTTGCAAAGAGACGCAGAGAGAGCGTCAAGGGACGAACCAAGAAGAAGGTAAGAATTTCAAGGGGTGTAATCAAAATATATGCAGCCTTCGGAACACCTGGCATAAACATAATATCTTTGATGTATTTAAAGGCACCGTGCTTGCGAATTCCAACGTAGTGGAAGACAAAGAATGTAAATGCAGCCAAAACATATGCGAAGCCAACGTGAGACATCGTTGGGAACTGCAGGAGCGGGATTATTCCGAACCAGTTATTAACCAGGATGAAGGTGAAAAGTGTGAAAAGATAAGGAACAAAGCGCAGGAATTCGTGGCCAATCACATCTTTGGCGAGATCATTTCGCACAAAGGCGTAAACACTCTCACCAGCGAATTGCAGCTTGGAAGGCACGATTGCGGCTTTGCGGGATGCGGCGATAAAGAAAACTGATATCAAAATTACGGATAGAAGAACTAAGAAAATTGGTTTGGTTGTATAAGGGCTATCGCCAAAAATGGGAGGCAGTTCGAAGTCTTTGGTGCTTGGCGGGACAAAGCCTTCGCCTTCAGCGCCTTGACGAACTAACTCGAGCACACGAACTCCAATTTACTTATTTACTTAGCCGAAATGAGGGGATTGCCTGTAACGGGGCAACCTTATGGGGAAAAGCCTCAACCTGTGAAATCCAAAAACTGTGATTTTGCTGGGTCGGCGCGCTATTCGCGGCCGAACCGTAGCCAGACCAAATAAATGGCTCCGCCCATGCCCACGAGCAGGCCGGCCAAGGTTAGGTAACTGGTGCCGAGCCACTTGTCTGCGGCATATCCAACCCCGCCCCAGAAAAGGAGTCCGGATAGCAGATAACCGAAGATGGTCCACATTGCGTTTTCATCTCGCTTGTTATGGCTGTTGTTGCTCACCTTAAGACCCCCTGTTGGCTTGAGGTGGCAATGGTAGATGAGTTTTCAACTTGAGGTAACTAGCGATTTCTCCCCCAAGCCAGGCAATGGTTAGTGCGCAGGCTGCGACTCCAAAGCTCAAGCGGTCGATAACCTCACGATCGGTGTACTTCGCTAGCGCCCATAAGAAGAGGCCGAGGAAGAAGAGTTTTGCGAAGTAAGAGAAAAGCGCCATGGCCATCGTGCTAATCGGGTCGAGATTTCTGGTTAGACGCGAAACCAAGATATGCACCACGAAGTAAATAGCAACGATAAATTGCGCAAGAACTGCACCATAGAAACCGGCAAGACCACGAAATAAAGTAAATAGAACTATTGCGATTGCGCCAACAATCAGAGTTGGCTTAACCGCACCTCGCAAAAGTTTTGATTCATTTGATTGAGTATCAGACATGGCTCACACTTTCTGAACTTCGTAGCGATTTTGATTTACCGCGGCTAAAGAAGATCGTGAACGCCAACATAGCTCCTGCAAATATCGCTGCTACCCAAATTGGAGCAAATGCTGAAACGGTGACAGGAAAAGCAATCGTTGCCGTCCACAAATACATAATCGCAGCAGTGCGGATTTGGGTATTACCGGCGCGCATGATGCGGTGATGTAGGTGTTCTTTATCGGATGAAAACGGAGATTTTCCGGCACGGATACGGCGAAAAATAGCGAGAGTTAAATCCGCAAGTGGAATTGCAAGAACTGCAAAGGGCAGAAGGAGCGGAAGGAGAGCAGGTCCGAGTTTCTCTTCACTAATTGCATTTGGATCTACTTGTCCCGTCAAAGTGATTGCTGATGCAGCCAGCATTAGCCCAAGGAACATTGATCCCGAATCCCCCATAAAGATCCGCGCTGGATGTGAGTTGTGAGGCAAAAATCCGAGGCACACACCAATGGCGATGGCTGTGATTAGCGATGGAGCGCCTGCGCGGTTAAAGCCGTAAACAACAGCCAATAGGTATGCGAATGCGAAGAATGCCGAACCTGCAATTGCGACAATTCCAGCAGCTAGGCCATCTAAGCCATCAATGAAATTAACTGCATTAATGGTTACGAGAACGATCAAAACTGTAAGAAGTTGGCCAACACTTGGCGGCAACATTGTCACGCCATTTATCGGGAGCCACAAAACTTGAATTCCATAGAGCAATAAAATTCCGGCGGCTAAAGCCTGTCCCGCAAGTTTGGTAAGAGCATCAAGTTCATAGCGGTCATCAAGCATTCCAAGGAGAACTAGGAAAGTTCCGGCTACAAAAATTCCTTGCGCATCGTTTCCAAATGATTTTCCAACTAGTTCTAAATTTCCGACGACTAGGAATGTCGCAGACATTGAGAGCCACATCGCCAACCCGCCCCAACGCGGCGTCGGGATTACGTGAATATCGCGATTTCGAATCTGAGCGACAGCGCCAAAGTGCAAGGCCCATTTTCTAACTAGCGGCGTGATGATGTAACAAAGTGCAGCTGCCAGAAGAAGCGTTACTAAGTATTCACGCATGCGATATCTACTTCCTTACGCTGTATAAATTGGGAAACGCGCTGTAAGTGCGTGAACTTCAGATTTGATTGCTGCGTGCGCCTTGTCATCATCGGTCTTAATCGCACGACCAATAAATGATGCGATCTGTTGCATCTCCGCAACGCCCATTCCCTGAGTAGTTGTCGCCGGAGTTCCAACGCGAATACCGCTAGTTATTCCTGGCTTTTCTGGATCGTACGGAATTGAATTCTTATTCATAACGATTCCGGCAACTCCGCAGCGCTCGTCGGCAACCTTGCCAGTTACACCAGTGCTGCGAATATCCATCAGGGCTAAGTGCGTTTGAGTTCCACCAGATACGGCGCGCATACCTTCTTTTTCAAGGGCTGCCGCAAGAGCTTGGGCGTTAACAATTACATCCTTGGCATACTTTTGATAAGCAGGCGTTG
Source organism: Actinomycetota bacterium (assembly GCA_041165825.1). Taxonomy (GTDB): domain Bacteria; phylum Actinomycetota; class Actinomycetes; order Nanopelagicales; family Nanopelagicaceae; genus Planktophila. The sequence continues at coordinate 4,457 of JBEAMT010000043.1, forward strand.
CACATTCAGCTAGCGCAACCGCTTTGCCAGCAACCGCAGACATAATTGGTCCACCTTGCATTCCTGGGAAGACCGCCTTATCAATTGCCGCAGCATGTTCGGCCTTTGCCAAGATCATGCCACCGCGCGGACCGCGTAGAACTTTATGAGTAGTAAACGAGACGACGTCGGCATAGGGAACAGGTGATGGAATCGCTTTTCCGGCAACGAGGCCAATGAAGTGCGCTGCATCAACCCACATGATTGCTCCGACCTCATCGCAGATGGCACGAATTTTTTCAAAGTCGACAAGCGATGGGTAAGCGGTTGCTCCAGAGCAAATCATCTTTGGCTTGGTGCGAATCGCAATATCGCGCAGTTCGTCATAATCGATTAACTCGTTATCTTGGCGAACTCCGTAAGACTCGACGTTAAACCACTTTCCTGAAAAGTTAACCGGTGAGCCATGAGTCAAGTGGCCACCATGAGCAAGTGACATCGCAAGAACTGTGTCACCTGGTTTCGTAAATGCTTGATAGACCGCGACATTTGCACTTGCGCCAGAGTGTGGCTGAACATTGGCATGCTCTGCGCCAAATAGAGATTTCGCACGATCAATGGCGATGACTTCTGCTTTATCTACTTCTTCGCATCCGCCGTAGTAGCGCTTTCCTGGATATCCCTCTGCATATTTATTTGAGAGCGTTGAACCAAGAGCGGCTAAGACTGCGCGCGATGTGAAGTTTTCAGATGCGATCAACTGCAGATTAGTCTGTTGTCGTTTTAGTTCGGAGAGTAGAACTGCTGCGATATCTGGATCTTGCTGGCTCAATAATGCAAAATCTGGGCCGTAAAAAGTCTCTGCGCTCATGCGCGCAAGCCTAAGCCTTACTCGCCAGAAATGTCGGGTGCGATCGCTGTGATTTCCTGCGCTGATATGGCTCCAGTGCGCAAAATATGGGGTGAAGCGCTATCTGCGGCAACGATCGTGCTCGCTGGCCCAGGTGGAATTTGCCCAATCGAAAAAATAGCTGCAACTTCTAAATCTGTGAAAGTTAATTCAGTTGGGTCGGTGATCGGAGATTTTCCAGAGCGCGCAGCCGATGCTACCGCCAATGGACCATGCACCTTGGCAAGTTGCTGCATAAATTCTGCCTTAGGAACACGAACGCTAAATGAATCAAGTTGTTGACCATCTCCTAGATCCCAATTCAGACCTAGTTGAGGTTTTAAATTTAGAGAAAGTTGACCTGGCCAAAAATTATCAATTAACTTTCGCACTGGTTCGCTTATTTCGCGTGCGATGCCATCCACCGCAGCGCTCGATCCGATCATTACTTGTGCAGATATTCCAAGTTCATCGAAACGAAGTACATGCATGGCGCGCACTGCATCGTGAAAGAAGGCATCTGCAACAAGTGCGTATGAGTTCTCAAGTGGAGCCACAATTACATAACCATCTTTCAGCGCGGCGGTTGCCTTTGCTATATGGTCGCTTAGTTCACCTGATTTCAAATCAATCATCGCCATAGCCTTTACTTTCTAACCGCAGATGTCCAGCGTGGGCGGCCTGTTAAATCTAGGTGCAGAACGATCTCTGTAAAATCGCGAGATAAGACCGCATCAATCGCGGCGCCTTGGTCTTCGGTATGTTCGATCGCTAAGACTCCCCCGCTCTTTAATAAACGAGCGGCGGCATTGATAAATAGTTGTGGAACTTCCATGCCAGTGGCACCACCAAATAAGGCAATATGCGGTTCGTGTTCTGCAACATCGCGCGGCAGTAGTTGTGAATCAGGAATATAAGGTGGGTTAGCAATAACTATGTCGCATTTAACGCCAGGCAATGCTTCTGCAACATCACCTTCTACTACACGCACATTCTCGGAAATCTTTGAAACATTCTTCTTTAACCACTCGATCGCATCAGAGCTTTTCTCGACAGCGATAACCCTTGATCGCGGAGCCTCGGTTGCAATAGCAAGAGAAAGCGCACCAGAGCCAGCACCGAGATCGATTACTGAAATTTCACCAGCGACCTTCTCTTCTAAATTCTTTACGTGCTTTAAGACAGCATCTACCAAGAGTTCACTTTCAGGGCGGGGCACCAAGACTCCGGGGCCAACTTCAATTTCTAGATGACGGAAATAGGCAATGCCCGTTAAGTATTGCAACGGTTCATGTGCGGCGCGGCGCGATATCAATTTTGCGAAGGTATCTTCAATGATCCCAAAGTCACCCAGCGCCTTGAGAGTTGCTTCTAACTTAACTGAGTTATGGAGATCCATACGAGTAACGCCAAGAACATAAGCAAATAAGTGCTCAGCATCAATTTCTGAGATATCTGCAGCCGCTAATTTCTCTTTTGCTGAACGAAGCAGGCTCTTGATATCGCTCATAGGATTTTCTTTCTAGACTTTAGTTTGTGGAAGAGAGCTTCGCTGCCTTATCGGCATCCAGTAGAGCTTGAACAACATCATCTAACTCGCCATTTAGTACGGCATCTAAATTATTTGATTTGTAATTTACGCGGTGATCGCTGAGGCGATTTTCTGGATAGTTATAGGTACGAATTCGCTCAGAACGATCTACCGTGCGAACCTGGCTTTTACGTTCGGCCATCGCAGCGGCCTCCGCCTTTTCTTGAGCATCAGCTAATAGACGAGCACGCAAAATACGCAGCGCTGACTCTTTATTTTGCAGCTGCGACTTTTCGTTCTGGCATGAAACTACAATGCCGGTAGGTACGTGGGTTAAGCGCACCGCTGAGTCAGTTGTATTAACCGATTGACCACCAGGGCCTGATGAGCGATAAACATCTACGCGCACATCGTTCATATTTAGTTCAACATCTACTTCTTCTGCCTCTGGCAGAACAAGAACGCCAGCGGCAGATGTATGAATACGTCCCTGGCTCTCTGTTTCAGGAACGCGCTGAACGCGGTGCACACCACCTTCAAACTTTAAGCGCGCATAAGGAGTCGTTCCAGGTTCTGGAGTTCCCTTGGATTTTATTGCCATTGAAATATCTTTATAGCCGCCGAGATCAGATTCGGTCATATCGATAATTTCAATCTTCCAATTGCGTTTTTCGGCATAGCGTTGATACATTCGAACTAAATCTCCTGCAAAGAGCGCTGATTCATCTCCGCCGGCGCCGGCTTTAACTTCAATAATTACATCGCGATCATCATTGGGATCACGCGGCAACAACAACTCTTCCAACTTATCTGCAGCCGATTCAACGGCGGCCTCCATTGCAGGAAGTTCGGATGCAAAAGATTCATCTTCTTGCGCCATCTCGCGCGCAGCCATTAGATCATCGGCAGCTGTTTTCCAGGCGTTGAAGCCGGCAACTACTGGACCAAGTTGGGCATAGCGACGGCCTAACTGGCGCGCCTTTCCTTGATCTTCGTGAATCGAAGGATCGGCCATCTGCTTTTCAAGTTCTTGGTACTCGCGCACCATCTCATGGGCTGATGCAAAGCGATCGTTATCAGTTGTATTTTGGCCTGCCATTTGGCTTCTCCTTTCATTCCATTCAATAGTTGGTAGTAAAAGCGTTTAAGAAATAAAAAGACCGCGCCGCAACCTCATATGGTTGCGATGCGGTCTTTTAAAAAAGCTAGTTGGCGGTCTTTTTTCCGAAGCGTTCTTCGAACTTAGCTACGCGTCCACCAGTATCGAGGATGCGCTGCTTACCGGTGTAGAACGGGTGGCAGACTGAACAAACTTCAACGTAGATAGATCCGCTAGCAACTGTTGAGCGAGTAACAAACTTTTCGCCGCAACCACAAGTTACCTGGGTCTCTTTATATTCTGGGTGAATATCTTTCTTCATTTCATTTTCCTTTGATATGTCTGGGTCCGCGCAAAGCGGTGAACCAGGGCCACGATTGCCATCGGTTATGGCTAGGCGCTAATCCTCTCGCGAAAAGAGAAAACCGCAAAATCCGTGCGCACGCAGCACGGATTTTGCGGCCTTCGCCCTTGATCGGAGAGAGTTATGCCTTTGGAGCTTCAGTTGGTGAAGCTGTTGGCTTTGCTGCCTTCACTGGCTTTGCAGGTTTTACCGGCTTAACAAGAGCTGCAATTGCTGCCTTTGCAGTTGCATCTGCTGTGGCTACTGCTGCCTTACGAGCATCTTTTGCTGCCTGGAGTTGGGCATCGGTGGTTACATTTGCAAGAGCGGCTTGGAAATCAGCAAGCGCCTTTGCGCCAGCTGCACGACGAGCATCAATGATTGCGCGATGCGCGGTTACGTAAGTATCCATCTGCGCTCTAAATGTTGCTTGTGCTTGAGCACGTGTGACTGCGGCATCTTTTGTATCTGCTGCTGTTGCTGATGAAACTCCACCGAAAAGTGAAGATGCGATTAGCGCTGTTGCTAGAAACTTCTTAGTTGCTGACATTACAATCTCCTTGTTTTAGCTGCTTCACAAGCCAATCGGCTTGCTGATAAGGAGATAGTGCGCTGTGACCTTGTGAAGGCTGTGTGAAAGCCTTGCGGTCAGGCGGTGAAATCTAAGAAATTAGCCCTCGTTTGGACCAGAAGTGGTCTTCTGGATCTGCATCAAGAACTCGACGTTGGATTTAGTGCCCTTCATCTTCTCGAGCAATAGCTCAAGCGCTGCCTGTGGCTCAAGAGCATGCAATACGCGACGTAGCTTCCAAACAATATTGAGTTCTTCAGTTCCCATAAGAATTTCTTCTTTACGGGTACCTGAGGCAACGACGTTAACTGCAGGGAAGATGCGCTTATCGGCCATCTTGCGATCGAGGATGAGCTCCATGTTTCCGGTGCCCTTGAACTCTTCGAAGATAACTTCATCCATACGTGAACCAGTATCAACTAGTGCGGTTGCAAGAATTGTTAACGATCCACCATCTTCGATATTACGTGCGGCACCGAAGAACTTCTTTGGTGGATAGAGAGCTGCTGAGTCAACGCCACCAGAAAGGATGCGCCCTGATGCAGGTGCTGCGATGTTGTATGCGCGACCTAGACGAGTAATTGAGTCAAGGAGAACAACTACATCGTGGCCAAGTTCAACTAAACGCTTAGCGCGCTCGATAGCGAGCTCTGCAATTGTGGTGTGGTCATCGGCTGGACGATCGAATGTTGATGCGATTACTTCACCCTTAACAGAGCGCTGCATATCGGTAACTTCTTCCGGACGTTCATCAACTAGAACAACCATCAAATGACACTCTGGATTGTTTGTGGTGATCGCATTGGCGATTGATTGCAAGACCATGGTCTTGCCAGCCTTAGGAGGCGAAACGATAAGTCCGCGCTGGCCTTTACCAATTGGTGCGATCAAATCAATAACGCGAGTTGTAAGGATGTTTGGCTCTGTCTCAAGGCGCAAGCGCTCTTGTGGGTACAACGGAACTAGCTTGCCGAATTCAACGCGTCCACGCGCTTCATCAGGAGTTACTCCGTTAATTGTTTCCAGGGTAATTAGTGGGTTGTACTTCTGGCGCTGTTCGCCTTCGCGCGCCTGACGTACCTGACCTGTGACAACGTCCCCTTTGCGAAGTCCATATTTGCGAACTTGCTGCTGTGAAACGTAGACATCGTTTGGACCAGGTAGGTAGCCGCCTGTGCGAATAAATGAATAGTTATCCATGATGTCGACTAGGCCGCCAACTGGAACTAGAACATCGTCTTCACCAATAACTGGTTCGCGTTCTTCGCGATGACCACGATCGCGGTTGCGATCACGACCACGGTTGCGATCACGACCACGACCGCGGTCGCGTCCGCCAAAGCCACGATCGTTATCGCGTGTACCGCTTCCATTAAAGTTATCGTTCACGTTCTCTTCGCCGTCATCATCGCCATCTGAATTATTAGATGAATTGTTAGATGAATTGTTAGCGGATTCGCGATTGGAATTCTTCTTAGCATTGCGCGCTTCGCGGCGAGCTTCGCGTTCAGCCTTTGCGGCTTCGCGGTTTGCCGCTTGTAGATCTGCGATTGCGGTTACGAGGGCATCTTTCTTAAGTTTGCCTGCTCCATCGATACCAAGTTGCGCGGCAACTTCCTTTAACTTTGGAAGGCTCATCGCTGCGAGTTCAGGACTGTTTGAACGAACGGGTTCAACGGTCTTATCTTGTTCTGTCATCTCTATCTTTTCATTTGGGGCTTTGATTACGAGTTTGAGTTCGTAACAGCAAAAAGCCTGGTGATTTGGATTTATTACCTGCCGACTTTCACCGTAACTTCCGGCCTTAACAGGTGGGTTAACCATAGCACCTCAAAACTACGAGGCGCAAAAGGGTCAGAAATTAGAGAATCGTCGCTCCAGTACGGGAAATCTCTAGGGATTTCGCCTCAAATTTCGAACCCGCAGCCCTGATTAACTCAGCAACATCTGCTTCAGTTCCAGTATGTAAGGCTAGGACAGTTGGCCCTGCACCAGAGATAAATGCCGCAACACCTGCAGCTCGCAGCTTTGTTAATAAAGCAAATGAGGCGGGCATCGCTTCTGCACGGTAGGACTGATGAAGAAAATCTTCAGTTGCGCGATAGAGCAGATCTGGGCGCAAAGTAAGTGCATGAACCAAGAGCGCAGAGTTTGCAGAATTTCGTGACGCATCGCGATGCGGAATTGTCTCAGGCAACATCTTGCGTGCCTTTGAGGTCGCAACTGCCGTTGCCGGAATAAATGCAATCGCACGAATACGGGTATCAACACTTAACGAAATTGCTTGTGCAACTTCTTTACCGTGTTGCTCTTCCTTCCAAGCAACAACTGCATTTCCATAAAGTGCGGAAGCAACGTTATCGGGATGGCCTTCCATATCTGTTGCAATCTGCAATAACTTTTCATCGCTCATCTTGTCAGAGCCAGTTAATACGAGTGCGCGTGCGAGTGATAGACCACCAACGATTGCACTTGCTGAAGAACCAAGCCCTCGGCCATGTGGAATTACATTTAGCGCGCGCACGGCAACGCCCTTTGGCTTTCCGCCCAGAAAATCAAAACCTTTATACATAGCTTTGACAAGAAGGTTTTTATCAGTGAGCGGAACGTCAGCGGCGCCTTCACCAGTTACATCTATATCAAGACCGGCATCATCGAGAATCTGTGCTACATAACGATCGTGCATGCCCAGGGCTAAACCAAATGAATCAAATCCTGGTCCAAGGTTGGCACTTGTTGCCGGAACCTGTACCTGAATTGGATTCGCTTTAAATGTTGGTTTCGCCATGGCTTTACTTAAGTCCTAGCGCCTTTGCGGCGGCAACTGCATTTACCTTTACGATCTTTGGCTTTGCGAATTTTTCAAGTGCCCAAGAAATATCTTTGAGTCCGTGGCCAGTAACAGTGATCACGATCTTCTTGCCCTTAGGTAATTTGCCAGCCTTCTTATATTTAATTAAGCCGGCGATACCTGCAGCAGATGAAGGCTCCACAAAGACGCCTTCTTTTCCAGCAACAAGTGCGTAAGCGGCCAAGATCTCTTTATCTGTAACAGAATCGATAACCCCACCTGATTTATCGCGCGCTTCAATGGCTTGATCCCAAGATGCTGGATTTCCAATACGAATCGCAGTTGCGATTGTTTCAGGTTTAAGAACTGGCTTTCCCTTAACAAGTGGCGCCGAGCCAGCGGCTTGGAAGCCATACATCTGCGGCAACGATTTTGAAATTCCATCTTTGCGATACTCGTTATATCCCTTCCAGTATGCGGTGATATTTCCGGCGTTACCAACGGGAAGTGCATGAATATCCGGGGCATATCCCAACATATCGATAACTTCAAATGCTGCAGTCTTCTGACCTTCAATGCGATATGGGTTAACTGAGTTAACAAGTGCAACTGGATAATTATCTGATAAATCGCGCGCCAGAGTTAAGCAATCATCAAAGTTGCCATCTACCTGCAAGATTTGTGCGCCATGAATAACTGCCTGCGCTAATTTTCCGGTTGCAATCTTTCCGGCGGGAATCAAAACTGCAGAGATCATTCCCGCCTTAGTTGCATAGGCTGCAGCGCTGGCAGAAGTATTGCCAGTAGATGCGCATATGACTGCCTTAGCGCCATCTTCAGCCGCTTTAGAAATTGCCATTGTCATTCCGCGATCTTTAAATGAACCAGTTGGGTTGATGCCTTCGTACTTTAACCAGACATCATTGCCGAGAAGTTCTGATAAATAGCAGGCATAGATAAGCGGAGTTCCACCTTCGCGCAATGAGACAACGGGAGTCTTTGCTGAAACTGGCAAGCGATTGCGATATTCCTCAATTACTCCACGCCACTGATGCGCACCAGATTTCTTTGACTTAAAAAGACTCATGCGCTCATCGCTCCTTCTACGCGGATAACACTTGAAATATTCTGAACTGCTTCCATCTTTTTAAGAGCTTCAACTGTTGCCTTTAGTTCACCTTCGGTTGCCAAGTGAGTGACGATGGTTACTTCAGCATCGTTGTTGCGTCCGGCTTGGTTAACAGTCTGAATTGAAACGCCATGGTTGGCAAAAATTGTGGCGATAGATGCCAAAACGCCTGCTTTATCAGCTACTTCTAGGCGGATTAGGAACTTAGTTTTAGTTGATTCGATTGGAGCAATATCGCGATCTGCATAATCAGTTTCGCGCTGACCAACAGAGTTGAGTGCAATGTGGCGAGCAACTGCAACAACATCTCCCAGGATTGCTGATGCAGTTGGAGCGCCACCAGCGCCGCGACCATAGAACATCAGCGAACCTGCAGATTCGGCCTCAACGAAAACTGCGTTATAGGCATCGCGCACTGAAGCCAGTGGATGGCTCTTATGTAACATAACTGGGTGAACGCGCACTGAAATTTCATCGGCAGGGGTCAGCTCTGCAATTGCGAGCAACTTGATAACGTGATCCATTGATTTAGCGATCTTTACATCTTCTAAAGTGATTTTCGAAATACCTTCGCGGTAAACATCATCGACCGTTACGCGAGTGTGGAAGGCCAAACCTGACAAGATCGCAGCTTTTGCGGCGGCATCAAAGCCCTCCACATCTGCAGTTGGGTCGGCTTCGGCATAACCAAGTTCCTGAGCCTCTTTCAAAACATCAGCAAATTCGCGGTCATCTTCATGCATCTTGGTCAGGATGTAATTTGTTGTACCGTTAACAATTCCCATCAAACGAGTTACGAAATCACCAGCCAATGAATCGCGCATTGGGCGAATAATTGGGATCGCACCGGCAACTGATGCTTCGTAGTAAATATCTTCGCCTTTGGCATAGGCTGCCGAAAACATTTCTGCGCCATGGCTAGCCAGCAGCGCCTTATTGGCAGTTACGACAGATTTACGATTTTCGATCGCAGTCATGATCAATTCGCGCGCTGGTTCGATTCCGCCCATGACTTCAATAATTAGATCAATCTCGGGATCGTTAACGATCGAAAATGGATCTGTTGTAAAAAGACTTGGGTTAATACCTTCGTAAGGCTTGAGTGTACGAACCGCAATACGTGCGAGTTCCATTTTTACACCAGCGCGAGTTGAGAGCTCATCAGTATCTGCAAGGAGCAAGCGCGCGACAGAACTTCCGACCACGCCACATCCGAGCATGCCGATACGTACTGGTTTATCTGCTGGGCTCATCTGCCTATTCTTTCACATCAAGTGCGAGCAGATCTTCCTCATTTTCGCGGCGGACAATTACGCGGGCTTTTCCATCTCTTACTGCGACAACTGGTGGACGAGGGACATGGTTGTAATTGCTGGCCATGCTGCGGCCATATGCGCCAGTTGCCGGAATCGCAATTAAATCTCCAGGTTCAATATCTCCCGGCAACTTAATGTCACGGATAACAATATCGCCAGTTTCGCAATGCTTTCCAACAACTCGTGAATTAATGGTGTCCGCAGTTGATGAGCGATGAGCAATTACTGCGTGATATTCGGCGTCGTAAAGAGAAGGTCGAATATTGTCGCTCATTCCGCCATCTACTGAAATATATCGACGTACCTGTCCATTTTCGAGCACCACATCTTTAGTTGTTCCAACTTCATACAAAGTAAATGTGGTTGGGCCAACAATGGCGCGACCTGGTTCAATCGAGATAATTGGAATATTTAATTTGTGTTTTTCACATGATGCTGTAACCGCGCTACGCAACGCTGGCATTACTTCGCCTGGTTCGAGAGTTTCATCGCCTGGAAGATAAGCGATTCCGTAACCGCCGCCGAGATCGAGTTCTGGAAGTTCTTTGCCATAAGCATCGCGATACTTTGCCAGCAATGAGATTAAACGGTCTGCAGCAAGTTTAAAAGAATCGGTACCGAAGATTTGTGAACCAATATGAGAATGGAAACCACGGAGTTCAAGTTCTGGGTGGCTTAGAACTTTTTCAACTGCAGCCCAAGCAGCGCCACTAGCGATAGAGAAACCAAACTTCACATCTTCGTGAGCGGTAGAAATTGATTCGTGAGTGTGGGCTTGTATGCCTGGGGTGAGGCGGAGCATCACGCCTTGTACCTTCTTGTATTTCCGCGCAATCGTGGCTACGCGCTCAATTTCATAGATTGAATCCATCACGATGGTCTTTACGCCAACGCTAACTGCGCGATCTATCTCTGAAACTGATTTGTTGTTGCCATGAACTTCAATCTTCTGGGGATCGATTCCGCCAGCAAGTGCAACTGCTAATTCGCCACCAGTGCAGACATCGATTCCGATACCACAATCCTTAACCCAACTTGCAACTGCAGTTGAGATAAAGGCCTTTGCTGCGTAATAAACCGTCCCAGCATGGGATCCAAACTCATCGCGCAGCGCGTTGTTCCAAGCAATTGCACGTGTACGGAAATCATTTTCATCAATAAAGAACGCTGGTGTTCCAAAATCTTGCGCCAACTTTGTAGCAGGGATTCCCGAAAGGTGTAGTTCACCATTTGTGAAAGAAACGTTCTTCGACCACATAGCTACATCCGCTCCGGCGCGCTCACGCCAAGTAGTAGAAGACCATTCTTCAGTACTTGCAGAGTTGCTGCACATAAATTAATTCGAGCGCTATGTAACGCAGTTGCTGGCTCATCCCCCATCGGCAAGACACGGCAGTCGGCGTAGAAGCCGTGATAAACCCCCGCTAATTCTTCGAGGTAGCGGGCGATTCGATGTGGTTCGCGGAGTTCGGCGGAGCTGGCAACGATTCGTGGGAATTCAGCAAGGGATCCAAGTAGTTCGTTTTCGCGATCATGCGAGAGTTGCGCTGGATCAAAGTTATCTAAACCGCTGGCGATATTTAACTCGTCTGCGTTGCGCAGAACTGCTGCGATTCGGGCATGGGCGTACTGCACGTAATAAACCGGATTTTCGTTGGTGTTGCGCTTTAAGATATCGAGATCCATCACCATCGGAGTATCAACTGGATAACGAATCAGCGTATAACGAGCTGCATCAACGCCAACTTTTTCTACAAGTTCTTCCAGAGTAATTATCGTGCCCGCGCGCTTAGAGAGTTTTACCTCCTCGCCGCCTTCCATAATCTTTACCAATTGACCAATTAGTACATGAACGTTGTACTCGGGATCATCACCAGCACATGCTGCGGTTGCCTTCAAGCGGTGGATGTATCCGTGGTGATCTGCGCCCAACATGTAGATACAGATATCGAAACCCCGTTCGCGCTTATTTATGTAATAAGCAGTATCTGATGAGAAGTAAGTTAGATCGCCATTTGCCTTAACTAGAACGCGATCTTTATCGTCACCGAAATCTGTAGTTCGCAGCCATGTTGCACCATCTAATTCAAAGACATGTCCTTGGGCGCGCAATTTATCTAAACCGTGTTCAACTTTTCCGCCATCGTGAAGGCTGCGCTCTGAAAACCAGACATCAAAATGAGTGTTAAAGCTATCTAGAACTCGTTGCTGATCCTGCAGTTGTAATTTATAGGCTGCTTCGCGGAAGGCAATTAACCGAGGCGCTACATCAAGCTTAGTTATCTCTGGATTCTCGGCTAGAACTTCCTTAGCTAAATCTGCAATGTATTCACCCTGATAACCATCTTCAGGAATTGGTAGACCAAGAGCTGCAGCTTGAACAGATTGTCCAAAGAGATCCATTTGATTACCACGGTCATTTATATAAAACTCTCGCACTACTTCAGCACCTGATGCACTTAAAACGCGACCAAGTGCGTCACCTACGGCCGCCCAACGAGTATGACCTAAATGAAGTGGGCCTGTTGGATTGGCAGAGATAAATTCAAGATTGATCTTTACGCCTGAAAGCGCGGTACCTTTTCCATAACTTTCTTTAGCACTCAAAATTGTGCGCACTAAATCTGCTTGGCTGGTGCGATTTAATTTAATGTTGATAAAGCCAGGACCTGCAATATCAACGGATGAAACTTCAGGAAGTTTCTCTAAATCTTTCTTAAGTAACTCAGCGACTTCGCGTGGGTTCTTTCCGGCGGGCTTAGCTA
>JBEAMT010000044.1:0-2828 GCA_041165825.1 Actinomycetota bacterium
TCAACTTACGGTCAAGGTGGTTGTAATCGTGCTACCGGTAAGGTTCGTAGTTTCACCACCAGGTGTTAATCCAGAGGGAATTTTCGAAGTCATATAGGGCGTGAAGAGACATGCAGCGGTAGTAGTAGATCCGCCCGCAGTAGAGTAAGTCAGAGCTGTTCCTAGCGTTGTCGCCGAAGTTCCGTACAAATTAAGTTGGCTAACTGCAAAAGTGCCACCGACCGGACAGCCCGTTCCTCTTGCTGCCAAGTAAGTTAACGGGTTACCACTAGTAAAACTGAAATCCAATCCCGCTGGAGTACCGGAAAATCCCGAATTATCTGGAATCGATATGTTAATAGCTGCGTTTTTGGTTGTGCCATACCAAGAACAGGCTGTCCCAACGCTCGCATCACCAGAGACATACATTGAGGCGGTCGCATCTGTACCTGTAAAAGTAAGAGTTGTAGCGGGGTTATAGGTTCCGGGAGCCGACATCGTCAGCGCCGAACTAATGCCAGATAGCACCCAGGCGCAAGTTGGTTGTTTACCTATCGATACCGAGGGGACCGTGGTCGCTGCTTTTGCACTCTCTTCTGTAGAAAAACTAAAGACGAGAGATGAGGCTAGAAACGGTAGCGCTACATAGGCCATGAACTTCTGACGTCTCAAATAAACTTCTCTACGAATCATTTGCTGCTCCTTTTTCTTTCGCAAGATTAGAACTTGAATCTTGCGTTTTTCTCTCGTTCAACTCGCGGTCTCCTCAATTATTAAATGAAGGGATTTTGAAGGAACTCTGCTAAGTTTGGGTATTGGGATCTTTCCAATCGCAACGAAAAGCTGGGAGATCTCATGGAAGAACTAGAAGATTCAACAAATCCCAATAATGTCTTGCTTTTGGAAGATAATTCTGAAGATAGAATGCAAATTAGACTTCATTTAGAGTTAATGGGATTCGTTGTTTACGACACTCCCTCACCTATTGAGGCGAAAGAAATATTCAATCAACACGACTTTAGTCTTGTTATCATCCATCTTGGTCACAAGCAGTTAGAGTCACTAGAAACTTGTAGATGGGTGAGAGCTGCTTCAACCGTCCCGGTTATCATGCTTACTGATCGCAAGGAATTTGTTGATGAAGAAATGGTTATGAGTGCAGGTGCGGATGATTATGTTTCAAAACCGATTGAGAGCAAGATTCTTACATCACGTATTACTCAACAATTAAAGCGAGGGCAAACTCAACGTGCCCCAAGGGCCAACATTCTTACCTGGAGTGATCTCCAAATGGACCTATCGCAACATAGCTTTAAGGTGAAAAATAAAGAGGTTTTCTTAACCAATATGGAGTTTCAGTTCTTGCAATTACTAATGGAAAATCCCCACCGTGTTTTTTCGCGCAACCAAATATTAGAAGCGATCGGCGTAATGAAGGGAATAGGAACGGATCACATTGTTGACACACATGCATCCAGAATTCGATCCAAAATAAAGGCAGAGGGAGGTCCTCCGGTCATAAGCGTAGTTAGATCTGTTGGATTTAAGTTAGCAAATGCAAAGTGATTCATCCAAATCATCAATTTTGAACCCAAATTCCCATTTTTGAAGGCCGCAATTAGATATTTTATGTCTAGAGAATTTTGAAATGTAACTTTTTTAGATATTTCGTGAAAAATCTAGTACTTCCTTGTATTATTGAAAATTATTGGCGGAAGGCTTCATGAATAGAACACAAATACAAGGTATAGCTTTTGCATTTTTTGCCGTGGTGCTCTTCTCGCTCTCTCTTCCCATGACCCGGTGGGCCCTCGAAAGTTATTCACCCTTATTTACTGCCACTGGTCGCGCTGTAATCGCGGCTCTTCCAGCAATACTTTTCCTAAAAATTGCTGGCGAAAGATTATTGCCTCCAGGACATTACCGAGAGTTTTTCTACACGCTGTTGGGCGCAGTATTTGGCTGGCCGATTTTGATTGCGCTTGCTTTGATGAGAACTGAGACTGCTCCAGTTGCGGTTGTGGCATCGATAATGCCTCTAGTTACTGCAATATTTGCGGTGCTTCGGGGGCATGAGAATGTTTCAAGGCAATTTTGGATTGCATCAGTGTTCGGAACCTTAATCTTGATTTATTTCACGGTGAGTCGAGGGAATTTCAATACCGAAGATTTAATCGCTGATTTATTAGCCCTTGGCGCAGTTCTTGCCTCTTCGTTCTGTTATGTACAGGGTGCGGAATTAACCCGGATTTATTCAGGCTGGAAAGTGATTTCTTGGGTGGTTGTAATGGCTCTTCCCGTGACCCTCACCGCTTCGATTTACCTTTGGATCACCGTTGAATCACAGGCAATACTTACTGCACAGGCCAATATCGGATTACTCGTTATTGGATTCTCTTCAATGTATCTTGGATTTATTCCCTGGTATCGCGGGCTGAGAGATGCTGGCACTGCGCGCGGAGCGCAAGTTCAACAACTACAGGTTTTTATGACCCTGGGCTTCTCGGTACTTCTGCTTGATGAGGTTGTACCGCCCAGCACTCTCTTATGTGCTGTTGGAATTGTAGCTGCTGTAACTTGGGCCATTTTCTCAAGACAGCATCCTAAAGTTATAAATTAGGTGGAGCATTTAGGTATTCGGCAGGAGTCTGCGATAACTTAATTGGATTCGCGACTGATTTGGATCCATCGATATCCACGATTGGTTTCAAACCTATTGACTCCGCAAACTTAAAGGCCTCAGCAATCGTGTTGATTGGTCCGGCAGGGATCTGATTCTTGCGGAATATTTCAATCCATTCGGTGGCCGTTCTTAGTTGTAACTTCTCATTAATGAGTTTTATGAGTGA
>JBEAMT010000045.1:0-5737 GCA_041165825.1 Actinomycetota bacterium
CAACCTTCTCATTCATAACTCCTAGAGTACATAATGAACCTATGAAATTACGAGGGGTTAGAACTAGCCTCATCTCTTCACTCATCGCAGCGATCATTTCCCCAATTCCAGCGCAAGCGGCCCAACCGACTTTTACCGTCATGTCTCGCAATATCTATCTTGGAGCCGATGTCGGGGTGGCCCTTGAGTTAATTCCTGATATGCCTGCTGCTGCTCAATTTATGTGGGATCAAGTAAATAAAAATGATTTTTCAAAAAGGTCAGTTGCTTTAGCTGCGGAGATACAGACCTATAAGCCTGATGTTATTGGCATACAAGAAGCCACTATTTGGTATTGCAAAAAGAACGCTTGGAGCAAGAAAGTTGAAGTTTTTAACTTCACCGATCAATTACTTGAAGCACTCGGAGGTGACTATGTTTTAGCAAGTAAAGATGGAAAAACAGCCTTTAACCCCGGTTACTCCATTAATCCAATTCCATTTTTAACGATGGTGACAGACCCAACGCGCTTTCAGAAGTTATTTGGCCAAGATAAGGCTGCTTGTGGATTTCAAATCGGAGATGCACTGGCAATTAAAAAAGAGCTATCTGACCAAGTTTTAAATGTGGGGAATACAGAGTACGAAACTAGCTACAGCATTGTTCCGACACTCATGACAATTTATCGTGGCTACACGTGGGCAGATATCGAAATTAAAAATATCCCAGTTCGCTTTATATCTACTCACCTAGAGTCAATTTGGGATGAGAACAAAGTTCCAAATGCAGCAAAGCAAGCCGCACAATTGATAGAAGATGTAAGTTCAACCAATATGCCATTGGTAGTAATAGGTGATTTTAATTCTGATCCACGTGATCCAAGACCCGCCAATGCCGCCAACCCTGGCTTGCAACCAACCGCGAGTAAAGAATGTCCTGCAGGTAGTAGCAAGTGCAATGCGTATCGGTTAATGAAAGAAGCTGGTTTCAACGATGCTGGGCCCGATGCAAGTGAACCAACTACATATACCTGGGGAATGAACGCACTTTTAACTGGACCAGACCCAGATCGTTTGAAATCTGCACAAGGTATGGGAAATGAATATGGATTTACCGACCGCTTGGATTACATCTTTACAAAAAATGGAGTCGATGTAAGCACTTCGCAGATCATCGGATTTAAAGCTCCATACGCAACAGACCATGCAGGAGTATTTGCTGAATTTACGATTCTCAACACTCTTGCAGGTCAGAGCGCACCGCTTGATTCACATAAACCCTTTCCGATTTCATTCTGGCAATGGGTCGGGATAGCGCTAGTTGCCTTGATAATTTGGAGAATCAGCAGACGCTTGACGCGGGCCTAATTACGCATAGAGTTAAGGCACTATGGCGCTAAATACTCGAGAAATCTCTGATTTAGCGCGAGAGATCCGCACCCAAATCCTGCATACCATTAAGGGCGCTGGCATGGGCCATATCGGTGGAGATTTCTCTGTAACAGATATTTTGGCAACGCTCTTTGGCGCGGTACTAAAAGTTGATCCTAAAGAACCTAATAAAGCAGATCGTGATCGGTTGATATTGAGTAAAGGCCACGCTGCTGTAGCTCTTTATTCAACGCTCGCGCTACGTGGATTTTTTCCTGTTGAAGATCTAAAGACTTTTGCCCAACCGCTAAGTAAGTTAAATGGCCATCCCAACCGCAATAAAGTTCCCGGCGTTGAATCAAATACTGGTCCGCTAGGCCATGGTTTTCCCATCGCTGTCGGCACCGCAATTGGTGCACAGCTCGCTAAAAACGGTAGCCGCTCATTTGTAATTATGGGCGACGGAGAATTACAAGAAGGTAGCAACTGGGAAGCAGCGATGTTTGCTGGCCACCGTAAGTTAACTAATTTAATTGCAGTGGTTGATCGAAATGGATTCCAACAAGGAAGCCCAACTTCAAAGACAAATGAACTAGATCCACTAGATAAGAAGTTCGAAGCCTTTGGTTGGGAAGTTTTAGTTATTGATGGCCATGATCACACTGCACTTCATAAAGCTTTTACTGATCCACAGAGCAAACCACGCGTAATCATTGCCCAGACAACTAAAGGCAAAGGCGTTGACTTTATGGAAGGTAAAGCCGAGTGGCACCATAAAGTTCCAACCACTGAACAATATGAAGCAGCGCTTTTGCAGGTGAGTAAGCAATGAGCGAAAAATTGGAAGAGTTTGATAACCGCGTAATCTTCGCCAAGACTTTAATTGCACTGGCAACCGAAAACCCCAAGATTGTTGTTGTCTGTAATGACTCAGTTGGCTCAAGTAATTTAGGTGAATTCCGCGATCTCTTTCCAGACCGGTTGATCGATGTCGGAATTGCAGAACAGAATATGGTCGGAGTTGCCGCGGGGCTAGCAAACGCTGGATTTACGCCATTTGTATGCGCCGCATCCCCATTTTTAACAGGTCGCGCACTTGAGCAGATCAAAGCAGATGTGGTTTACACCCACACAAATGTAAAACTCTGCGGCATGAGCCCAGGTGTTTCATACGGTGAACTCGGTCCAACCCACCATTCGATTGAAGATATTGCATGGATGCGCGCACTTGATTCATTGCCGATTGTTCTACCAGCAGATGAAGCACAAACGAAAGAAGCGGTGACTTGGGCGGCCAATACAACCGGCCCAGTTTTTATGCGAATCGGCCGCTTTAAAGTCCCTTCAGTGTCACAAGGGCAGAGTCCAGCATTTATTCCAAATAAAGCGATGCGCATCATTGATGGCGGCGATGTAACAATTATTGCAACAGGCACGCTAGTTTCACGCGCAGTTGCTGCAGCCGCCCAGTTGAAAGTAGAGGGAATTTCGGCTCGTGTAATTAATCTTTCAACCGTTTCACCTTTAGATACCGCTGAAATCTTGTCAGCTGCCAAGGAAACAAGGGCCATTATCACCGCTGAAGAGTCTGTAACTCGCGGCGGAGTTGGTGGAGCAATCGCTGAATTTGTTGTGCAGAACCATCCCGTTGCTATGAAATTGCTGGGCACAGATACATTTGCACCAACGGGATCAGTTTCTTATCTGCTGGAACATTACGGATTAACTGCAGAATCTATTGTGGCCTCTGCCCGAGAGCTCTTAAAGCATGGAAAATAGTTCGCCAATAATTCTGGCAATTGATCAAGGCAGTGGCTCAACAAAAGCGTTAGCAATTAATTTAAATGGTGAGGTACTTGCTCAGTTTGATGTAAAGATTGCGACAACTTTTCCGCAGCCTGGTTGGGTAGAACAAGATCCAGAGGAGATTTGGCAATCAGTCGTTACCGCAAGTAAAGAGATAACCAAGGCTCACAAGATCTCTGCAGTCGGTTTAAGTATTCAGCGCGAATCAGTTTTACTTTGGGATTGCCAAACCGGAAAAGCGTTATCAAAGATCATTACCTGGCAAGATCGCAGGGCCTCCGAAATAGCGGCAAAACAGTCGAAAAACGCCGCCCAAGTGAAGGCGATTAGCGGTCTGGAATTAGACCCGATGTTCTCTGCGCTTAAGGCGCAGTGGCTATTTGAAAATAGCGATTACCCGGGCGCAGATATCTGTATCGGCACAATAGATTCTTGGATCGCCTTCAAGCTCGGTGCCGGACATATTGTTGAGGCAGGAAGCGCTAGCCGTACTCAGTTATTAGATATTAAAACTGGAAATTGGAGTACAGAGTTACTTTCTATATTTGAAATATCAGAGAACCAGTTACCACGGGTGTGCGCGTCCAATGAAAAACATAGGTGCACAAATATGCACGAAATTGGCTTGACTAACGATGTTCCACTCTCTGGCATCATGGGCGACTCTCATGCTGCACTCTTTGCTCATCAAGGTTGGAAGACGGGCTACTTCAAAGCAACTTTTGGTACCGGAACCTCGTTAATGGGACTTACAGAAACGAATCCGCAAACTATTGCCTGGTCAATAGATAAAAAAATTACTTGCGCTGCTGAAGCCAACATTCTCTCCACCGGTTCAACCTTGGTGTGGTTAGCAGAACTGCTTGGAACAACACCTGATGAGTTAGCAAAGTTGGCCCCAGAATCAAAACAAGTTGTAGAACTAGTTCCTGCCTTTAACGGACTTGGTGCGCCCTGGTGGGATCGTGAAGCCACCGGTATCATCGCTGGCCTGACCCGCGGTTCCACGCGCGCAGATTTTGCTGCAGCGGCCCTGCGTTCAACTGCAGCACAGATAAACGATGTAATTGAGGCTTTTGCAAAATCAAATATAAGAATTGAGACTTTATACGCCGATGGTGGTGGAGCGCGCAATCAAAACTTGATGCAGATGTTGGCGGATCTAAGTGGCAAGAAGATTAAATCATCGCAACTTCTCGAACTATCTGCCTTCGGCGCTGCGATGGTTGCAGCACTTGGTGCAGGGCTTGCCACACTTTCAGATCTCGAAAAGATTGAATTGAAATATGACGAGTACTTGCCAAAGATTGCAGAGTCAGAGCGCCAAGAACGCCTGAAAACATGGCGTAAAGCGCTTCTAGCGGCCCGCGGGAAAAACTAAGAAAACTCTATTCAGCGCTAAGTAAAAGACCTAAGATCTAAACATTACGTAGAGAGAAGGCAAAAATGGGAAAGTTAACTTACGGTGCAGGCATCTGGGCTTTTGGCCAATTCGTTGACCGTTACGCAGGAGATGGTTACGGACCAAGTCGTACTAGCCAGCAAATGATTGAAGATGCCGCCAAAGTCCCTGGCCTAAAGCACCTTGATATCAACGTCCCATTTGATATCCCAGAGCGCACCGCAGTTGAGATCAAGAAAATGCTTGATGACAACGGGTTAATTTGTCGCGCGACTACGCCACATATTTATATGCGCGAGTATGTAAAAGGCTCATTTACCAACCCTGATACCAAATTGCGTTCACAAACTAAGGATCGAGTTCGTGAAGCAATAGCAGCTGCAGAAATCCTTGGAGCAACATACGTCAAATTCTGGCCGGGCCAAGATGGTTTTGATTTCCCCCTACAAGCAAACTATTTACAAATTTGGGATTACACCATCAACGGCATTCGCGATCTGGCAAATGAAAATCCAAATGTTCAGTTTGCCATTGAATATAAATGTAAAGAACCACGCGTTCGAATGACGTTGGCAACTGCAGCAAAAACTCTCTTAGCGATTAGTGAAATGAAAGTTGATAACGTCGGAATTGTTATGGATTTCGGTCACTCTCTGATGGCACAAGAAACACCAGCAGAGTCACTTCTGCTCATCCATCGCCACGGCAAGCTAGTGAGCGCTGAGCTAAACGATAACTGGCGCGGCTGGGATGATGATCTTCCAGTTGCATCAGTGCATCTCTTCGAAACTATCGAATACATGCTGGCACTTCGCAGTATCAATTGGTCAGATCCAATTTTGCTTGATCAATTCCCATTCCGCGAAGATCCAGTGCGCGCACTCACCCGCAGTATCGAAATCATTACCTATCTTGAAGAAGTCTGCGATCGCGTGGATATCGACGCCTTAAATCAGGCTCAGAATTCGCAAGATGCCCTTGCAGCCCAAGCTGTCATCTGGGATGCGTTGATGCAGGAGAAGCGTTTCACGCGGTAAGCAACTACCTGTAAACTCAGATCTGTACTTGGAGACGTCGCATAGCCCGGTCGAGTGCGCCTCACTGCTAACGAGGTAAGGGGTTAAACCCTTCAGGAGTTCAAATCTCCTCGTCTCCGCTCAGAAGAACCCGCAGTACCTTT
>JBEAMT010000046.1:0-7391 GCA_041165825.1 Actinomycetota bacterium
ACTAAACGCTGCTTTTCAG
This sequence comes from Actinomycetota bacterium, assembly GCA_041165825.1. GTDB lineage: Bacteria > Actinomycetota > Actinomycetes > Nanopelagicales > Nanopelagicaceae > Planktophila. Next base: position 20 of record JBEAMT010000046.1, read on the forward strand.
CTTCTGGGATACCTAAACGATCGTAGGTGTTCTTAATTTCTTCAGGTAGATCATCCCAAGTTGCAGCTTGCTTCTCGGTTGAGCGTACGAAGTATTTGATAGTGTCGAAGAAGATTCCGGAAAGGTCTGATCCCCATGATGGCATCGGTTTCTTCTCAAAGAGTGACAATCCCTTCAGGCGCAGGTCTAGCATCCACTGTGGTTCGTCCTTCTTGGAAGAGATATCGCGAACAACATCTTCGTTAATACCACGCTTCGAGTTTGCGCCAGCATCGTTTCCATCTGACCAACCGTATTCGTAGTTTCCAAGACCTTCGAGCTCTGGATGTGCTGTTGTCATTTTTGCGCCTTTCCGGCTGTCGTTTTTACATTTACTTGCGGAATGTAGGTAGTACAAACACCATCGCCATGTGCGATGGTGGCTAAGCGTTGTACGTGAGTACCGAGCAGATTTGAAAGCGCTTCTGTCTCAGCTTCACATAGTTGAGGAAATTCTGCGGCGACGTGTGCAATCGGGCAATGGTGCTGACAAAGTTCTTCACCGGTGCCACGTGGGCCAACGCTTGCGGCATAACCTTGTTCTGTTAAGAACTCGGCGAGCGCTTGAACTTTATCTCCGCTCTTTGCCATAGTTCCAGCGGCTTTGCGGACCATGTCATCGGCGCGAGATTGCGCAAATGCATTTACAAGGTGCTCCCCCGATTGCGCTGACATAAATTTAAGTGCAGCAACCGCGAGATCGTCATAAGAGTGTTCGAATTTCTCGCGACCGTTATCGGTCATTACAAAAACTTTCGATGGTCGGCCACGACCACGAGATGGAGCGATGCGAGGATCGCGCGCTTCAAGAATTCCATCCGCGACCAGCAGGTCTAAGTGGCGGCGAATTCCGGCTGGTGTCAGACCTAGGCGCTCGCCCAGGGCCACCGCTGTGGAAGGTCCATTTTCAAGGATTGAGCGAGCTACTGCATCGCGGGTGCGCAGGTCATCGCCTGCCACCATATCTGGACGCTCCTTGATTTTCACAACACTATTGTGTCTTAATTCATGCCTTCTTGCCACTTATACGGCGTGACTTAGGCGGCCTCTTTCCCCGCGCGGTCTTAGGCTAAGGCTATGAAGCTGCGCAGACTCCTATTCGGCGCACTCCTAACTTTGCAGGCTGGGTTGGTCTTAACTGGTGGCGCTGTACGAATCACGGGATCCGGACTCGGTTGTCCCACATGGCCAGAGTGCACACCTGGTTCTTATACGCCGGTACCTCATCAAGCAGAAGGCCAGTTGCATGCTTGGATCGAGTTTGGCAATCGCTTACTTACTTTTGCACTAGTTGCTATCGCTTTAGCAGTTCTTATCAACGTTCTATATAAGCAGCGCCGCGATCTGCGTTCCTTAGCGCTGGGACAAGTTCTTGGAATTCTGGGCCAGGGCATTCTGGGTGGGATAACAGTTTTAACTGATTTGCATCCGCTACCCGTTGCTGGTCACCTAGTGCTTTCGATCATTCTTATCGCCGGCGCTGCTTCGCTTTACTCGCGAAGAGAGTACTCGGCTCGCCCTCGTACAGATCTGGATAAGTTAACTAAGCGCGTTTCTCTCTTGCATATCGGCTTAACTTTCGTGGTGATTATTCTTGGCACCATCGTGACCGGATCTGGTCCACATGCTGGAGATGAGAAGGCGCAACGCTTTGGCTTTGATATCCGCACTGTCTCCTGGTTACACGCGGATGCGGTTATCGCGCTGCTCGGATTAACCGCTGCCTACTACATCTTGGTCCGCAACGATCCACAATTACGGCGACGAGTACAAGTATTTCTCGTAACAGCTCTGGCTCAAGGCGCGATTGGATATATCCAATACTTCACTGGAATCCCTGAAATACTTGTGGCTGCACATTTACTGGGTGCAACCTTGGTTTGGATCACAGCGTGGCGAATCCGAATTTCCGTAACGAGATCGTTGATCGTTAACTAGTTTTTTCATTGAAGAGTTTTGATGAACAAAGAAAAGGGATGGCTATGAAGAACTGGACTGAGTTAGACGATCGCGCCGTGGTAATTGCCCGCGCACTAGCGATGGATTCCGTTCAGAAGGCTGGCCACGGCCATCCGGGCACCGCGATGTCCCTTGCCCCTGTTGCCTATAACTTATTCCAGAACCATTTAATTCACGATCCTGCTGATCCGAACTGGTTAGGGCGCGATCGTTTCGTGCTCTCCTGCGGCCATTCTTCGCTCACTCTTTACATTCAACTTTATTTCAGCGGTTACGGCGTTGAATTGGATGATCTGAAATCATTTAGAACTTGGAATTCACTCACACCGGGCCACCCTGAATACGGCCACACCGCAGGCGTTGAAATGACAACTGGCCCGCTAGGCGCTGGTGTTGCTACTGCCGTCGGAATGGCGATGGCTGCTCGATATGAACGTGGCCTGCTCGATCCAGATGCTCCAACTGGAAAGTCGATTTTCGATCACAATATTTGGGTTATCTGTTCAGATGGCGATTTACAAGAAGGTGTGAGCGGTGAAGCATCTTCACTTGCTGGCACACAAGAACTTGGCAACTTAAAGTTGATCTACGACGACAATCGCATCTCGATTGAAGGCGACACTCACGTTGCATTTACTGAAGATGTCTCTGCGCGTTACCGCGCTTATGGTTGGAACGTAATTGAGGTTCCTACCAAATCTGATGGAGATGTTGACCTTGTAGCACTTGATGCCGCAATGGTTGCTGCCGAGAAAGAAACGCTCAAACCAACTTTGATTCGCATGCAATCGGTAATTGCGTGGCCGGCGCCAAATGCCAGAAATACCGCCGAGTCACATGGATCGGCGTTGGGTGGCGAAGAAATTGCCGCGACCAAAGTTCTTCTTGGGCTAAATCCGGAAGAGAATTTTGCTGCTCCAGAAGATGTGATCGCACATGTTCGTAAAGTTAGAGAACGCGGCGCTGCGCTGCGCGCTGATTGGGATAAGAACTTCGCAACTTGGAAGTCGGCTAATCCCGATCGCGCTGCGCTGCTTGAACGCTTGGTATCTAAAAAACTTCCTGCCGGTTGGGATAAAGATTTACCAGTTTTCGCCCCTGGTAAAGATGTAGCAACTCGTAAAGCATCTGGAGATGTAATCGTAGCTATCGCAAAGGTGCTTCCAGAATTTTGGGGCGGTTCGGCAGATCTAGCGGGAAGCAACAACACCGTTGTCAGTAGCGCTGGGTCCTTTCTCCCCGCATCAAGTGCGATGGCAAATGCCAATCCATATGGTCGCATGATCCACTTTGGTATTCGCGAACACGCGATGGGATCAGTTCTTAACGGCGTCGCACTTCACGGTTTATCGCGCTGCTTTGGTGGCACCTTTGCTGTTTTTAGCGATTACATGAGACCAGCAGTTCGCTTGGCCGCGATTATGGATATCGCATCTATCTTTATCTGGAGCCATGACTCGATTGGCTTGGGCGAGGATGGCCCAACGCATCAACCAGTCGAACATTTAGCTGCGCTACGCGCCATCCCAAACTTTGATGTCGTGCGGCCGGGAGATGCCAACGAAGTTCGTGAGGCTTGGAAGGTAATTTTGCAGCGTCGCAAGCCAGCGGGGCTTCTGCTTTCACGTCAGAATTTGCCTGTTGTTGATCGCACTACGCATGGCGATGTCACACTTGTTGCAAAGGGCGCATACATTTTGAAGGAAGCCTCAGGTTCAGCAGACGTTGTTCTAATTGCTACAGGCTCTGAAGTTGGTGTCGCTCTTGCAACACAAGAGATACTCGAAGGTGCCGGAATTTCTACACGCGTAGTAAGTGCTCCTTGTTTGGAATGGTTTAAAGAAACCGATTCCGCATACCAGGGCCAAGTCATTCCCAAGAGCGCAAAGTTGCGGGTAAGTATCGAAGCCGGAATCGCCCAAGGTTGGCGCGATTACATTGGAGATTCAGGTATCGCTATCTCACTAGAGCACTTTGGCGCCTCAGCATCTGCCGGCAAGTTGTTTGCTGAGTTCGGCTTTAGCCCAGATGCGATCGCTTCAAAGATCCAGAACGCGTTGAAGTAAAGAGCGATGATCAAATTAAGTGGGCCATCTCTAAGCAAAGTAGATCGCAGCGATGCGAAGTACCAAGCACTTGTAAAAGCGCATCCCCGCATTGCCGCTAAAGACGCAACCACGTGGGGTCCGGCAGCAAGTGCCGAAGCTGCGATCCGATTGAATTGGGTGGATCTTGATCAAAGTTCGCGCGAACTTCTCCCAGCCCTTGACGCTCTCGCCGCTAAATTTCGCGATAAAACAGATCTTGTTCTCTGCGGAATGGGTGGTTCTTCACTTGCTCCAGAAGTTATCGCACAGACTTATAAGAAGCGCGTTTTTATCTTAGATTCGACGGATCCCGATTACCTTCGTCGCGCACTTCAAGGCGATGCCAGCAAATTGCTAGTTCTAGTTGCCTCTAAATCAGGGTCAACTATCGAAACATCGTCACAGCGCGCTTTCTTCGAAAAGTATTTGAGCGATTCCGGGTTAAACCCCACTGAACATATGGTCTTTGTAACTGACCCTGGTTCACCACTAGATCAAGATGTACGTAAATCTGGATTTACAGTTATCAATGCAGATCCAAATGTGGGCGGACGTTTTAGTGCGCTAACTGCCTTTGGCTTAACTCCTGCAGCGTTAATGGGCGTAGATGTATCGGTATTGCTAGATCAAGCAAGTGATTGCCGCGAACTGATGAAAATCAACCCAGAAGTGGTTATCGATGTCGCTTATTTGCTCTTAACTCAAGCAGAGCAATTTTTAGGTTTCACAGATAGCGGTTCTAATTTTCCTGGACTATCAGATTGGATCGAACAGTTAATCGCTGAATCAACGGGCAAAGAGGAACAAGGTCGACTGCCGATTGCTACCGAAGGCTTTAAAGAGGCTGCCATGGGTGGCGCCTTCTCTGTCTCTTTCGCACCTGGTGCAGAGTTAACAGTTGAAGCAGAACTTGGCGAGCATTTCTTATTCTGGGAATGGGTAACTGCCCTACTTGGTGCAGCGCTCGAGATCGACCCATTCAATCAACCCAATGTAACTGAAGCGAAAGAAGCGACTTCAGCGATTCTTGCCGAATGGAAGAACGCACTTCCCGTGATAACTACCGCCAACAGCGAAGATAGCGTTGAAATCTTCGGCGACGGAAATACTTTAGTTGCCGCGTTAAAGAATCTCATCGCAAATACTGACTCTGATGGGTATATAGCAATAACTGCTTATTTGGATCGCATCGGTGATAGCAAACTATCTGAACTACGTGCAATTCTTTCGGAGAAATCTGGGCGTCCCGTTAGCTTTGGTTGGGGTCCACGTTTCTTGCATTCAACTGGTCAGTTCCACAAAGGGGGACAACAGAACGGATCTTTCCTACAGGTAACTGGCGAGACGTCGATTAACTATGAGGTTCCGGGGCGAACCTTTGATTTCCGTACCTTGCTAATGGCGCAAGCGCTAGGCGATGCGCGCGCTCTTGCAAAAAGAAAATACCCGCTGCTTCGTCTACATTTAAAAGATCGAAGTGCGGGTATTGATCAGGTCTTGAGAGCCGCTAAAGCTCTCTAAAACATTTATTTCTATTTACTAATCGTCATCTCCACGGAGTTTACGAAGCGCTTCTTCGAGAATCTTTGCACCTTCAGAATCGGTGCGGCGCTCCTTTACATAGGCCAAGTGGGTCTTGTAAGGAATATTTACAACGGCCTTAGGTGGGTTGGCGCGATCGCGACCGGCAGGAAGGCCGCACTTAGGGCAATCCCATTCGGCTGGAATTACTACAGTTTCTTCAACTGCAAATGATGGGCGAACTTCATGGTTATTTGCGCACCAATAAGAAACGGTGGCGCGCTCGATTTGATCTCCACGCTCGGCCTCGCCCATTGGGCCAGCGCCGACACGACTTCCGCGAATTGCACTTGCCATTAATTAACCCTTCAAAACAAGACTAAGTGCGACAACGCCGCCGAACCAGATTCCACCAACCACGATTGTAATGCGGTCGAGGTTACGTTCTACAACTGATGAACCACCGTAGTTTGAGGACATACCGCCACCAAAAAGGTCAGAGAGACCAGAGCCTTTACCTTTATGTAGAAGTACGAGCAAGATCATCATGATGCTGGTGATCACGAGCAAGATTGAAAGTGCTAACGCCACGTTGTATTACTCCTAAATTCTAGAACTACTGGAAATATTGGCTGTAGTTAGATGGCAAGGATACTAGATCTAACCTGCGCCTTACGCGCTTTGGGCCGCATGGAACTTGGCAATCTTCGCCAATTCCTCAGGATCTAGGCTCGCTCCCCCGATCAGGGCGCCATCGACATCTTCTTGCTTCATGATTTCGACAATGTTTGAAGATTTAACTGAGCCGCCATAGAGGATTCGCATATTGGAAGCGATCTCGGCAGAACCAATAGTTTGAATCTCTTCACGAATCGCAGCGCAGACTTCTTGCGCATCTTCAGGCGTAGCTGTCTTTCCTGTTCCGATCGCCCAAACAGGTTCGTATGCGATCACGATCTTCTTTAACTCTGGCTTGCTAAATCCTTCAAGTCCTGCGCGAACTTGTCGAATAACATGAGAAACATGTGCACCGGATTCACGGATCGAAAGTTCTTCGCCAACACAGAAAATTGGGGTCAACTCATTGGCAAGAGCTGCCTTAATCTTGCGATTAATTAGCGCATCATCTTCGTTATGAATCGCACGACGTTCGGAGTGGCCAATGACCACATATGTGCAACCAAGCTTTGCCAACATCGAACCAGAAATATCGCCGGTAAAGGCACCGCTGGTTTCAGGTGAAAGATCCTGTGCTCCGTATTGCAGGCGGAGGCGATCGCCATCGACCATAGTTTGGATCGAACGGATATCTGTGAATGGAGGGATGATCGCGACATCGACTGCGTCGTAATCCTTATCATCAAGCGAGTAGACAAGTTTCTGCGCAACCGCGATCGCCTCAAGGTGATTGAGGTTCATCTTCCAGTTGCCTGCCATAAGTGGCTTGCGCATTCTTTGCTCCTTCTAACTTGAGTATTGACTAGTTGTTTAATTCTAAAGGTCGAGCGCTGTTAAACCAGGAAGCTCTTTGCCTTCGAGATATTCAAGCGATGCGCCACCACCAGTTGAAATATAACCGAAAGCAGAGTCAGCGAATCCGAGCGCGCGAACTGCAGCAGCAGAGTCGCCACCACCAACGACCGAGATACCAGAGACTTCAGTTAACGCCTGCGCAACAACCTTGGTTCCATTAGCAAATGCTGGGAATTCAAAAACGCCCATCGGCCCGTTCCAGAAAACAGTCTTGCAAGAACGGATCGCTGCCG
>JBEAMT010000047.1:0-5820 GCA_041165825.1 Actinomycetota bacterium
TTGTTGCTGATCGAGTTGATGAATTGCGGGTCTACCAAGGCGCAACTATCGCAATAACAACACTTTCAATTGCTTCGATAATTTTGTTAACTGGTTACTCAGGACAGGTTTCACTCGGACACGGTGCATTCCTTGCTTTTGGTGCTTATGCAGCCGCGCTTGCCCAAACATATTGGCAATCTCCTTTCTGGTTCACACTTCTTGTAGCTGTAATGGTCTCTGCTGCCTTTGGTTTTATATTGGGATTTGCGGCGGGACGATTATCTGGTCCATATCTTGCGGGAACTACTCTCGCTCTAGCCGTCGGACTTCCGACTTTAGCCAATCAATTTTCATTTCTTGGTGGTGAGACTGGACTCGTTTATGACGCCGGTTTACCACCAGAGAGATTTGGCGAAGAATTCACGCTTTACAAATGGTTCTTCTGGATTGCCGCTTTTGTAGTTTTAATTGCGATGTTTTTACTTAGGAATCTACTCAACAGTAGATTTGGACGGACTTGGAAATCCCTTAGGGCAAACCCCACTGCTGCTGCTTTATGCGGGGTTAATGTCGCCCAATCCAAGGTCCTAGCCTTCACGATAAGCGCTGGCGCGGCCGGCCTATCGGGGGCTCTCTTAGGGATGATTAGCATCGTCGCCCCGAGCGCCTTCCCGCTCAGCCTATCTTTCACAATAATTACGGGGGCGATTCTGGCTGGCGTTACCAGCCTCCTAGGTAGCATGCTTGGCGCCGTAGTTCTCGTGGTGATTCCCGAAATCGCCGATGTGATCTCACATCAGTTGGGCGATTCCGAGAAGATCATCACGAACCTGCCCGGCTTCATTGTCAGCGTTTTGCTGATTCTGACGGTTCTCTTCTCGCCTAACGGTCCAGCCGAGGCGATGCGGAAGCGTCGGGAGCAGCACGCGAAACATTGAGTCTGGCAAATAAACAAACCCTCGATGGAAGGAAAGAAATGATCAGCTTACGACGCAAGAAGACAATTCTTGCCGCGGTAGCAGCAACCTCCCTCGCACTCGTTGCGAGCTCGGTCCCTGCTAATGCAGAAGTGGGCGTCTCATCAACGGAGATCAAGCTCGGCATCACCGTCCCCCAGACTGGTATTGCTGCGCCTGGATATAACAAGGTCGCTCCAGCGATGAAGGCTTACTTCAATTACATAAATGACAATGGTGGTGTCTACGGTCGCAAGATCAATCTCATCATCAAAGATGATAAGTACATCCCACAAGAGGCAATCAATAAGACAAATGAATTGATCCTCAAAGACAAGGTCTTCGCACTTGTTGGTCAGCTCGGCACCGCAAATCATCTTGCGGTCGCAAGCAAAGTGCGCCTTGCTTCTCGCAACATCCCTTCGCTCTATCTAAATACGGGCTACAGCGGATTTGCAGATGTCAAGAAATTCAAGACATCTTTCATGCATTTCCCAACATATGCGATGGAAGCAAAGATCCTTTCTACATACATCAAAGAGAATTTTGCCGGCAAGACAACCTGTCTTGTCTCCCAGAACGATGACTTTGGAGCAGATGCTGGCGCAGGTTTCACTGCAGCAGGTCTGAAATTTGATGAGACTGTTAAATACATTTCGGGACAGCAAGCAGACCGCACCTTGGTCGCAGGCTGGGTCACGAAACTTGCTACAGCTAAATGCGAAGTTGTAGTTCTATTTAGCGTTTCATCTGCAACAGCTGCGATTCTTGGTGGAGCCGCGGCAGGTGGATATAAGCCTCAGTGGATTCTTGGATCCGTTGGCGCTGACGCAACGACAATCAGAATCGCTGCAAATAACCCACAAGCTTCAGCGCTTATGAATGGCGCTATCGGAGCTTCTTGGCTACCAGATTCAGCAGATACAACTGATGAATACATCAAGTTGTTCCGTGAGGTCAACACCAAGTACAACGTCGGCGTTGATTTTGATAACAACGTAATGGTGGGCATGAATGCCGCACTACTTACCGTGCAGGCTCTTCGTGCTGCTGGACCAAATCCAACGCGTCGTTCGCTCCTCGCAGCGCTTGAGACTAAAGGCGCAAACTTTGCCAGCGCCTCTTACTCACCAAGTGCAGTTAGCAGAACCAGCCATGCTGGCCACACCGGCTTCTGGTTTGGAAAATTCAATCTTGCTGGCTCACTTATCCCAGTAGATACAGCACGCACTATCTACACAACTGATTCGGGATCCGGACCAGTAACTAAGGCCGCCTCAAAGCGCGCCGCTCTTCCAGCGAAGGGAATCCCAACTAACTCATGAAAAATATGACTAACTTGAAGAAGCGTTTCTTTGGAATCGCTTCAGTTCTAGCAATCACCACAACTGGACTTGTAGCTGTTCCAACAACTGCTAATGCAAATCCAGTCTGTACAAATAAGGTGATTTTCACGGAGTGCGTTGGCGTAACTTCCGATAACGCTCCATACATCTTCCAAATACCTGCGAAGTTCTCTGGAACTTTCTTCCTCTTCTCGCATGGTTACCGCTATCCAATCAATATCCCAGCATCTATTCCGCTAGTTGGTGGCTACACAGTCACTAACACTCCACAACCAACAGGCGGTAGAAATGCTGCTCAGATTGGCGAAGTTGCTCTTGGAATGTTGACTAAGGGTTACGGAATTGGTGGCTCCGGCTTTGCTCGTCAAGGTTGGAATGTTGACTCAGGCCTAAAGACAAATGTGGAATTGATTGGAATCATCAAGAAACAATTCCCAACAGTGACGAAGGTTGTTGCATGGGGCGAATCGCTCGGTGCATTCATCACCCAAGCTCTCTCCGAGAAGCACCCTGAACTAATCAACGCGGCTGGAAATCTCTGCCCAGCAGCTGGTTCACCAGAAGCATCTTTGAAGCTAGCTGGCGATGCACTTTGGGGCGTAAAGACAATGTTTGATCCATCAATTCAAGGTGGAAATTACAAGTCTGTACTCGAGGTCTACGCAGATATCGGTCGCGTTCTAACAGTTGCTGGCGCAATGCAAGCGGCAATTGTTGCGAACCCAACCTTCCCAGCTTGGCCAGCAACGGCAACTGGAGTTCCTGCGGCAATCAAGAGCGCGATTCCTTCTCGCTCAGCTCTAGTTCTAGTTGCAGCAATGGCAGGCGTACCAACTCAGAGCGCAAGCTTTGATGGCGCAACTGGCCCTGGCCCACAAGGAACTTTGACTGCAACTCAGTTCGCAGCTGGTATCTCACCAGCACTTGGCGCGCTTGAGAACATCACTACCGCTGCAGTTCTAGGCATCATGTTTACCTACGATGTCGAACAGCAAGCAGGTGGAGCTGTTTACGACAATTCCAAGACCGACTACACAGCACAGTTGGGTGATGGAATATTCGAATACAACTCAGCGCTTAGCGGACTTGATGCAGCGCAGACAATGCTTGCTTACGTTGCTGCAGCTCAGCGCGTAAAGGGCAATGAAGCTGCGATCGCTAAGATGAAGACATTGACTGCACATAAAGGTGTTTTCAATGTTCCAACTATCACGCTAGGTGCGACTGCAGATAACGCAACTCCTGCTGGCCATGCACAATGGTTAGCGGAGAAGGCGGTTGAAAACTATTTAGCGACGGCCTCCAACAAGAACTCTAAGTTGGCAAAGTCCTACCGCTCCAACCACCTGGCACTTTGGCAGATAACTCCTGATTCATATACCAAGTTCAGCGCAACTGGTTCGCCAATTTCGCAGACTGGGGTAAATGGAACTGGACACTGCAACATCACGGTGAAGCAGCATCTTGCAATTGCTGATCTCTTGGCGGCCTCGGCCTCATCAGGTCAACTAGTTTCAGGACAGAAGGTACTTACTGCTATCCGTAAGGCTGGCGGAATTACCTATGCGCGCGACTTCAGCGCACCGCTACTTAAGTACTACCAAAACTAGTAGTGGCTTAAGTCGTAACTGATCAAGGGCGGGGCTCGGGAAACCGGGCCCCGCTTAATTTCCTTAGATAGCCTTACTTAATGCGCAAAATTCAATCAGTAGAAGCGATGCGCGATTTTGGTGAAGAGTTAGCAGCAAAACTTAGAGCCGGAGATATTGTTGTTTTACGCGGGGCTCTGGGCGCCGGAAAAACTGCTCTTACACAGGGAATTGGCCGATTCCTTGGAATCTCTGGAGTCACCTCTCCGACATTTGTGATTGCAAGAGTTCATAATGGCGCCACTCCACTAATTCATGTAGATGCTTATCGGCTACTTGCTCACGACAATGCGAAGTTTGAATTCGATGACCTCGATTTAGATACTGGACGAGCGAGCGCGATAACTGTAATTGAGTGGGGCGGAGAAGTCGGGGAGAGATTTGGTGAAGATTTCCTGGAGCTTGTGATCAAATTTGGTGAGGGCGAAGATGAGCGTGAGATAACTTCTATTGCTCATGGCAAACGATGGGCAGATTTTAAAATATGAATTACTTAGTGATTGATACTTCTACCTCGAGAACCAGTTGCGCACTTTTCACCAATAATGAGCTCCTTTTTGCAGAACATCACGATGGCGCAACCGAACATGCCGAAGCGCTTCCCAAAATGGTTTCCACAGCGCTAAAGGTAAGTAGCAAGATAGATCAGGTAATAGTTGGAATGGGGCCGGGGCCATTTACGGGGCTGCGCGTGGGGATAGTTTTTGCAGAAACTTTTGCGCAAGCTCGAGGAATTGAAGTTGCGGGAGTCTGTTCACTAGATGGAATAGATATTGATTGTGATGATTACATAGTTGCAACTGATGCCCGCCGGAAAGAAATTTATTGGGCACGATATAAAGCGGGTTTGAGAATTGAAGGACCGAGCGTGAATAAACCCGAGGAACTTGCTGGAAGAGGTGAAGTTAAGTTTGGGTTTGGGTTTGGTGAACCGCTTTATCCATCACCGCACCTTCTACTCGCAAAATCAAAAACAACTCCAGTCACGCGCCCGCTCTATTTACGTCGCCCCGATGCTGTTCCAACGAGTGAGCGCAAATGATTGCTTATCGAGAGATGTCCAACTTTGATATCCCTGAACTAGTTGGTATCGAGAAGGATGTTTTTCCCGAGTCGCCTTGGAGCGCCGCACAATTTCGCGAAGAACTTAGTGGAGTACCAAGAACGCGGAAATATCTGGTCGCTCATGAGGATGGAAAGATCGTGGGATACGCGGGTATTGCCCTTGCGGGGGATGTGGCTGACATTCACAACATTGCAGTAATCCCTTCTCACCGTAAAAAAGGAGTAGCTACGCACCTATTGGATGAATTAGAGGCATGGGCGCTAACAAAGCGAGTCGAAGCTTTGATGTTAGAAATTAGAGAGGGGAATTTGGAGGCCCAACCCCTATATGAAAAGCGCGGTTACAAAGTAATTTCGCGCCGCGATAACTATTACGCGAGTGGAATTCATGCCTTGATTATGCGCAAAGAGGTAAGTCATGAGTGAGCCACTTATCCTAGGAATCGAAACTTCCTGTGATGAGACCGCCGTTGGAATCGTTAGAGGGCGCAAATTACTTGCAAATGTGATCGCCTCAAGCGTTGATGAACATGCCCGCTTTGGTGGAGTTGTTCCAGAAGTTGCATCAAGAGCACATCTAGAGGCTATGCAACCCACAATCGAGCGTGCATTATCCGAGAGCAAGGTTCGACTTGAAGATTTAGATGCAATCTCGGTAACTGCAGGTCCTGGTTTAGTGGGAGCACTTCTTGTTGGCGTCTCCGCGGCAAACGCTCTTGCGCTAGCTTTAGATAAACCTCTTTATGGAGTAAACCATCTCGCATCACATGTTGCCGTTGATTTACTTACTCATGAAAAAGAATTTCGCCCCAGCATCGCCCT
>JBEAMT010000048.1:0-18992 GCA_041165825.1 Actinomycetota bacterium
GTGCAATGTGCTGAGCAGAACTTGGAACTCCATCGGTAGTATCCTCAACGGATACCCAACCAAAGGTGCGCTGATCGTTGAAAACTAACTCGCGCTTGCGCATCTGCTTAGTTAGATCAAATTGGGCACGGACATGTTTAGCTTTGGGATGGCCTGGTTGATGAATGAGGAACTGCCCGCTCATGCCAAGATGAGCAACCAATACCTGAGGGCGATCCAAGACAAACCAGAGAAACTTGCCGCGGCGATTTAAATCAATAATCTTCGCGCCTTGAATCGACTTAAGCGGTGCAATGGATTCAGGTTTGAGCGCACGTGGATGCAAATCATGCGCTGCAACTATCTTGTAGCCCTTAACCAGACTTGCTAAGCCCCGGCGTACAGTTTCAACTTCTGGAAGTTCTGGCACAACTTAACCTTTATTTAGAACGCTCAGCGCTGCAAGTGCGCTGTCATAGCCTTTATCTTCTTTGCTGCCAGGCAATCCGGCTCTTGCAGTTGCTTGATCCAGGTCGTCGCACATGAGTACACCGAAACCAATTGGTTTGGAACGGCTGAGTGAAACATCCATCACGCCTTGAGTTACTCCTTGGCAGACATAATCAAAGTGCGGGGTTTCACCACGTAGTACCAGACCGACGATTACTGCGACATCAAAGCCGTCATCGAAAGCTAACTGCGCAGCGAGTGGAAGCTCAAAAGATCCAGCAACTGTGCGTACCGTGGGGCTTGCGATACCCGCTGCTTTAAATCCACGTACCGCACCAGCAACTAGTGAATCGCAGATATCTGGATGCCAAGCGGCAGTAATTACTATCGCCTTTAGATGAGGGAGTTGTGGAATCTTAATTTCAGGGGCATGTCCGGCCATTAGAGCGCTCCTAACGCGTGGTTTAACTTATCTCGCTTAGTTTCTAAATACTTCTTGTTGAATTTATTGGAAGCGATTTGTAGGGATTTAGTTGTAACCATGAATCCCTCACCTTCTAGAGCGCTTATCTTCTCTGGGTTATTGGTCAGAATAGTTAAGCTCTTTAACTTTAAACGCTTGAGAATTTCAACGGCATCCTCATAAGTTCGATCATCGACAGGCTGTCCGATTGAGATATTTGCTTCCACGGTGTCTTGTCCAGAATCCTGCAACGCATAGGCGCGAATCTTCTCGGCCAGACCGATACCACGACCCTCATGATCGCGAATGTAGAGAACGTATCCATGACCGTTTTCTTCAATCTGTGAGATCGCATCTTGAAGCTGCGGACCACAATCACAGCGTTGCGAACCAAATACATCTCCAGTCAAACATTCTGAATGGATACGAACCAGAGGTTGTAAATCGTTGTTCTTTGCAAATTTAAGAACAGCGTGTTCGGCGCCGGTTGGCGAAATGTAGGAGGAAATCTGCCATGGCGCGCTACCCAATGGAAGCTCGGCCCATTCAAGGCTTGCTACATCAGCGCTCTTCTTCATTGGAAGTACTCGTGAAAGCTCATCGATAGAGATAACTTCCAAGCCATGTGCTTTAGCGAATTCGGTTATCTGAGATCCGCGCATCATCGATCCATCATCATTTACTAATTCAGAGAGAACTGCGCAGGGATTGGACCCACTTAACTCGCATAGCGCCATGCTTGCTTCTGTATGGCCACGTCGTTGGTGAAGTCCACCTGGTACTGAAATTAGCGGAAAGACATGTCCTGGTCGCGCAAAATCTGTCGGTCGAGAATTGGTATCGGCAAGTGCGCGCAGTGTGTTTGCTCGCTCAGCAGCTGGAATACCAGTAGAACGTCCTGCGATTGCATCAACTGTGACAGTAAAGGCGGTCGAATGGTTATCTTCATTGCGCTTGACCATTAGTGGAAGCTTTAACTTCTTGGCTGTTTCTTCAGTGATGATTCCACAGATCACACCAGATGTATATCTGACCATGAAGCCGATATTTTCTGGGGTTGCTTTATCGGCAAGCAGGATTAGATCAGCTTCATTCTCGCGGTTTTCATCATCGGTTACGACGATGAACTTACCAGCCTTAAAATCAGAGAGTACTTTCTCTAAATTACTCATTTGCCATCCTGTCCACGTGCCATAAGTCTTTCCACGTATTTGGCTAGAACATCAACCTCGACATTGAGGGGATCAGAGATTTTCTTTGCTGAGAGATTGGTCTTTGCCAGAGTTTCTGGAATCAACCAAACAGATACCTGATTTAGCGAGTCATTTAACTCACCTACCGTTAGGGAGACTCCTTCTATACAAATTGATCCTTGGGCAACGACGTATTTCATAAGATGCGCAGGCACTGCGATATCCATGCGCGTCCACTCTTTATCGGCAGAGATTCCAGCAACTTTTGCAACGCCATCAACATGTCCTTGCACGATATGCCCACCCAGTCGATCTTGACTTCTCGTTGCAAGTTCAAGATTTACTGGTGATCCAACAAGAAGAGCGCCAGTTGAAGTAAGGCTGAGAGTTTGCGCCATGACATCGACGACAAATTTTTCGTTGGTGAATGAGACAACTGTTAGACAAGTTCCATTGACGCTAACTGAATCACCTTTCGAGATCTGGGAGGCGATTTCTGGGCTAGTTATCTCTAATTTCGCACTACTTTCTTGGAGCTCAATTGCAGAAACTCGGCCCACGGCTTGAATCAATCCAGTAAACATTAGCGCCCGCTTTCTTCATGGTTTGCGCTCTTGATAAGCGTTATCTTTAAATCTGCACCGATTACTTCAACATCTGCGATCTCAAAATCTAACCGCTGCGAAATAGTCGCTACGCCCAAATCTGAAATAGAAGGGGTTCCTGAACCAAAGAAGGTTGGAGCTTGGAAGAGAATAACTTCATCTACTAGATCTGCCTTTAAGAGTGCAGTACCGAAGGTCGGTCCGGATTCAACAAGTATTTGATTGAATTCACGTTCCTTACTCAATGAAATCAAATCGTGAAAATCATGGGATTTGATTACTACTGTTTCGGCATCTGAATTAAGCACCTGCGAGCCTGGACTAATTTCTCGCTCCCCCATAACAATGCGAACAGGGTTCTTGCCCAAACCTTTACTTGTAAGCAGTGGGTTATCGGCTAGAACAGTTGCTGTTGAAGTAAGTATTGCGTCAGCCTGTGAGCGAAGCGCGGCAACATCGGCACGGGCAAGCTCGCTAGTAATCCATTTAGAACTTCCGTCACTTGCCGCAACTTTTCCATCCATAGTCGATGCGACTTTCCAAGTTATTCGCGGACGATCTTTGGCAATCTTGGTTAACCAAGCGCGATTATCGAAGGCGGCTTCACTTTCGAGCAGTCCTGCCACAACTTCAATTCCTGAATTTCGTAGCCTTTCACCGCCACCTGCCGCAATCGGATTTGGATCTTTAACCGCATAAATAACTTTTGAGATGCCAGCGCCAATAATCGCTTCTGTGCATGGTGGAGTTTTTCCTTGGTGGTTGCAGGGTTCCAGAGTTACATAAATTATTGAACCCGCTGGAATATCTTTGGCAGCCTTGATCGCAACGACTTCGGCGTGATCTGTACCCTGATGAAAGCCTTCGCTAATAAATTCTCCGGTTGCGCTAGTTATAACTGCGCCAACAATTGGATTTGGGAATGTTTTACCTAAACCAAGACGTGCGCATTCGATGGCGCGCGCCATCGCACTTTCTGCACTTATGACTTGGTTCATCTTCAACACCCTTGCTCGAGAATCGGTGTTGCATCTCGGGGGTGGAAATAGCGCATTGCGCCGAAACACCAATTCTCTTGCGAAAGGGTGCACCGACTACGCGTTGATTTTCTCTCATCCGGACTTTAACCGTCGGTTCGGGAATTACACCCAATCCACCGGTCACTGGCTATGACCGGGTCGCAGACTTTCACTGCCGGTTCGAAATTACATCGACCCCGAAAAACAACACCCTTATTCTAGCGCCCTGTTTTGAGGGCTTTCATCCAAATCTCATAGAGAGGCTTTGCAGCAGCCTGTGTGGCGGTCATTACGCCACCTTTTTCAGGAAATAGGTTCTGTTTTCCATCTTCATCCCAAACCGCTCCACCTGCCTCGGCGACAATCAATAGCGAAGCTAAGTGATCAATTGGACTGAAATGACCGACAACTGCGCCAACTCCTCGCGCAAGTGCTGGGCCAATAATAGTTAAAGTACCTGAACCCATGATGCGCATTGTGCAATATTGCTCTGCAAGTCCATCTAATAAACCAAGCATGCCTGGCCAAGGTTGGTATGCCGCTAATTCAGTTGAAACTATTCGCGATGACAAAGGATTTTCAACGCCGGTTTGATCTTCTATAACAAGTGGCTTGCCATTTCGCTTTGCACCTTTTCCGCGCTGTGCTTCATATAACTCATCACGCCAAGGATCAATAACAACTCCAACCAAAACATCTCTGTTGTGGGCCAGTCCGAAACAGAATGAAGTCCAAGGTAAACGATTTGCAAAGTTGGTGGTGCCATCAATTGGGTCGAGATACCAAGATGGCGTATCGGCAAGATATGTCCCGCCCATTTCTTCGCCAACAAAGTTATGGCCCGGTAAGTTTGCGGCGATAACTTCGCGGACATGGGCTTCAATCATGACATCAATTTCTGTAACGATATCTGCAGCGTTCTGCTTTAGCTCAATTTTTCCAGGATCCATATTGCTAGCAACTAGGATCGCCCACTTGCCGAGATCGCGTGCAATTGTCATAGCGCGATCCAAATCGATTTCTTCTAACTTCATCTTCTTGGGACCACCTGAATCCATTTGCGGATTTTCTGCAATCACTTGCTGCAAAAGCGAGAGTTGATTGCTGGTAATTGAATCCACGCCAATTGCTGCAGCCCAGCGCATAGTTGCCTCATCATCAACGGTCCAAACAGCGACTTTAAATCCAGCCTCATGCATCGCCTTGACACTTTTCTGGGTAACGAATGAATAATGTAAATTGATGAATTCGGGCTGCAAGATATCGGTCTCGGCTTTGGTAGGAAGTTTCAGTTCATCCCACGGCATCCAGATACGTGCTTTAGGCGAAAGCGAACGAATCGTGCGCATTCCTTCAAAGTTTCCACACCAGAAAATCTGATCTTCGACTAGCGGACCGTTAGCTACTACTTCATAAGCTTGCTTAGCAGGATCTTTCTGTTCCATATCAATCATCAAAATAGATTTACTGCCAACAAATAATTTCAAGACATCGATTAACAATGGGATGCGGTCATCGCCAGCGCCAAGTTGGGAAATTTCGGCCCAATCCATCTCAGTGCTCTCTTTGGTAATACCCCAGAGACGTTCGAGAGTTGGATCATGCAGAACTATGACTTTGCCGTCACGAGTTATACGAACATCTATCTCGACTACTTCAGCGCCGGCATCGATTGCGCTTTGAATAGCGATTATCGTGTTTTCACGAAAACGGCTGGAATCTCCGCGATGGGCACATGCGAAAGTCTTTGATTTAGATGCAGACATGGGCTAAGCAGTTCTAACTAGCTTGCCATCCTTGTAAACCAAAGCCTTCGATACCTTGGAAAATCCCGTGTCGCCAACTTTAGGAACATCAATGGAAATAAATGCACGTAGAGAAGCATCAGCGCGCTTTAGATAAACCTCATGGAAATGGCCTCTTGGGACAACTAATTCGACAGTTGCTGGGTAACTTCCCGAAACTTGAGTTTTTGAGAATGAAACATCTTCGGGACGAATTCCTACAACTTCACTTCCCGGAACTACTTGGCCATCGCTATAACCACCCTCGATGCGATTCAAGCTACCAATAAAGTTGGCAACGTATTCGGTCGCTGGTTGATCGTAAAGTTCTTGTGGTGTGCTGAATTGCTCGATGCGACCATCGTTCATAACTGCGATGCGATCTGAAATCGAGAGCGCCTCATCTTGATCATGGGTAACGATCACTGTTGTAATTCCTAGGCGACGTTGCAAGTCGCGGATATCTTCGCGAACCTTTACGCGCAATTTAGCGTCAAGGTTTGAAAGTGGTTCATCGAGAAGCAAGATATCTGGCTCTTGAACTAGTGCGCGAGCTAGTGCAACGCGCTGTTGTTCTCCACCGGAGATCTGTCCGGGGCGAGAATCTTTATGGTGCATCAAATTAACAACTGTGAGAACGTCGTGGACCCGCTTTTCGATCTCGGCTTTACCCATCTTGCGAATCTTTAGTGGGTAGGCAACATTTTTAAATACCGACATATGTGGCCAAAGAGCGTAGTTCTGGAAAACCATCGCACTTGGACGCTTTTCGGGACCAAGTTTGGTGACATCTTTTCCAGCCAGATTTACGGTGCCTTTTTCAGGGATTAAGAATCCCGCGATCATACGAAGAGTGGTTGTCTTACCGCATCCTGATGGGCCAAGCAGTGAGACCATCTCGCCTTTCTCGACGGTTAAGTTGAGATTATCAATGATGACGCGTCCCCCAAGAACCTTGGTTAAGCCGATTAGCTCTAGACCTTGCGTGGCATTACTCATTTTAAGCCTTTCGTAGTCATCACTTGATTTGGAAACCTTCTGCTAATTGTCCACCGATAATCTGCTTACGCGCTAACCCAATCAAAATCACTGAAGGGACTGCCAACAAGATTGAAAAGACTGCAGCAATTTGAACTGGGTAGGTGAGCACCAATGAGTACATCTCAGTTGGCATTGTAAAAATCTCAGGAGATCCAACTAGGTAAGTACCTTGCGCTTCATCGAAGGCAGAGATAAATGACATAACCATCGCAACTAAAATTCCAGGAGCTGCCATCCGTAAAGTAATGCCGCGGAAGACTCGGAACTTGGATGCTCCAGCATCACGCGCAGCCTCTTCTAAGTTCTTAGGAACTGCAGCAAATGCTGCCGCAGGAATCCATGTCATATAAATGATTGTGCCGAGCAACTGGATAATGATCACACCAAGCATCGTTCCCATTAAGTTAAGTGTGTAAAAGAGCGTTGCGATTGATGCAAAAAGGCCCAACTTTGGAAATGAGTTGGCAGCAAACATACCGATGAGAAATACACGACGGCCAATGTAGTTATAGCGTGCAGCAGCATATGCAGCAGGAAGACATATCACCGCTGAAACCAAAACAACTATTGGAGCGGTGATAAATGAGTTACGGATAGCTTCAACCATAGATGGAGTTTCAAATACGCGTCTCCACCAAATCAGTGTCCAACCATCTGGCTTTAAATTTGGAAAAGTCCATGTGGTACTGAAAGCTTGTAGTGCAAGCCACACCAGCGGTCCCAGAATAAAGACCGCCATAAATGCGACGAATGCTCCGATAAAAAAGCGTGTAATCAAAGAGCCTGATTGAAGATTTAAACCGTTATCGCGCTTAGCCATTAAATTCTTCCACTCTGCTTAGCGCTGCGGATATTTGCCCAGATGTAAAGCACGGCGATTCCAGAAGCGGCGGCGAATATAACGAATGCCATAACGATTGACTGTTGTGGACGGTTATAGGCGGTGAAGAAGTTAGAAATTTCCACGCCCAGCATCGTTGGCTGATTTGGTCCAAGGAATAGCGGAACAGTGAATGAGCCCATGATTCCGATTGCGGTAAATGTTCCGGCGATAACAATTGGAACGAATGCCAAAGGAATAAGAATTGTGCGAACAATGCGCATGAAACTGGCGCCAGCATCTTGGGCGGTTTCGATGAGCGCGTTTGGAACTGATTGCAGACCAGATGTGATCATCAAGATTGCAAATGGGAGTGAAGTCCAAATTGTTCCAAGAATGATCGCGTTACGCGTTGCAGTAATTACTGGGAAATCAATTCCGAATTGAGCCATGAAGGTTCGCATAAAACCCACACCGTTATAGAACTGTGCGATGGCGTAAGCGGCTATAACAACAGGGACAAATAGTGGCACTAGAGAAAGCATGCTTAAAATCGAGGCGATTTTGCCGCCTTTAATGCGTTGATAAAGGCCCATTCCCATGGACATCACCAATACTACAAATGTGGATACAAAGGTAACTACCATCGTTAAGGCAAAGTCTGGCCAGAAACGTTCGTCTTTAATTACTGCGGTATACGCCTGCGCAGTCCCCCACCAATTTTCTTTTGTATAAACATCCTGGCCGATTATTGAAATTACTCGGTTGGGGCCGCTGGTGTAGCCAATGCTAAACAGGAAAGCGATAAATATTGGTAACCCAACAAAGAGAACAATTAGCAATACCGGTGGTAGAGCCATAAAAAAGCCGAGAGTGGAGAGCTTTGCGGTTTTTACCTCCGCAAAGCCCTCCTTCGTGGCGACAGTATTAGTTGTCGTCACAATTTCCTCTCGTCATTACTGATTTATAACTTAGTTTCAAGTAATTACTTACCTGGAACGTTAAGCGACCAAGCGCTCTTTAGATCATCAGAGTTTGCTGGGAAGTAAGGAGAACGCATATCTGCAACGTCAACATCCTTGAAGTTCTCAAACAGTGTTTGATCCAATTTCTTAGAGTTCACGACTGGAATACCCTTCATGGAGCTAGCCATGATTGCATTCTGCATCGCTGGTGAAAGTACGAAGTTTGCAAGCAAACGTCCACCGGTACGGTTAGCGCCATTGATTGGAATACCCAATGTTGCTGGTCCACCTGTAAGGGATGGGCTCTTGATTGCAGTTACCTTGATATGAGCAGGCATTGTGCCGGCAGCCTTGGCAGATGCGAATTGATCTGACCAAACTGTTCCCATATCAATTTCACCTGTTGAAAGAAGGTTCAAAGTAGCAGCGTTATTTGCTGGGTATGTTCCATTCTTTCCGTAGGTGTACTTGTTGAGTTCCTTGAGAGTATCAAGGCCCTTTGCCCACTTAGCCTGAATATCCTTATTTGCAGCAGTGGTCATGGCATCGCGCTCATCTGCAGTCAAGTTCATATCAACAACAGTCTGAACGAATGAGTAACCTGATCCGCCTCCTGATGGAACGTTGTAGCTGAACTTGCCAGGATTGGCCTTAATCCACGCTAGTACTTCATCGAGTGTCTTTGGAACCTTTGTTACGTTCTTGGAGTTGTATGCAAGAAGAACAGTTGATGCACGGTAAGGGATGGTTCCTGCAGCCTTGGCCAAAACCTTCTTGCTTACCTCTTTCAGATTAGGCATAAGGGTTGGGCTTGGACGATATAGAAGTCCACCTTGTGCAAGACGTACTGCAATTCCTCCGTCTACCAAGTCAACACCTGGATCACGACGAGTTTCTTTGGCTGCCACGATCTTTGCGAATGTCTGAGCATCGCGAAGTCCGTTACGGTCAAAAGTAACATTCACTTTGTAGCCTGGGTATTCCTTTTCAAAAGCAGGAATTAGAACTGTATTCCACAAAGTTTGAACATTTGTATCTGCTGAGATCAAGAGTTCAATTGTCTTAGATGCCGCTGGAGCGCTAGGAATTGAAGAACCAATCGCAAATGTGGCCATTACAGCTACAACCGCTGATCGCATTAATTTAGATTTAAACACTGATTTCCCCCGAATTCAGATAAAGGAAGTGGGGCTTTACCCCATTTCTAAGCGTGAACTTATGCCTAAGCGTGGGGGTAGTCAATCATCTTGCGAGTAAATTGCCGAGGAATCTAAAGTGTTACCGAAATGAGATATTTATTCGCAGTGGTCTTGGAACCCCTAGCGTGGCGCGATCGGTGTCATTTCGCCTGAGAGTTAGGCAACACCGATCGCGTCAACGACGAAGATTAACGTTTCATTTGGTCCGATTGGACCGCCACCTTGGGCGCCATAACCTAGATCAGGTGGGATTACTAGTAAGCGCCGCCCGCCAACTTTCATCCCTGGAATGCCTTGCTGCCATCCAACGATCACATTTGCCAATGGGAATGTGGCGGGTGAGCCACTGTTCCAAGATGATTCAATCAATTGTCCATTTGACCAGGTCATCAAGGTGTAATGCACTGTCATGGTTGAAGTCGGTAACGCTTCTGCACCGGTGCCGACGATAATGTCTTTAATCTCCAAAGTAGTTGGTGGGTTACCGGTTGGCGCACCGATAGTTGGCGCCTCTCCTTGATTAGAAGTAACTGTTGGCAAGTTATCATATGAAGTGCTCACTTCGTTTTCTCCACATCCAGTTAGTAAAAGGGTACAAACGGCGAATAGTGCAAATACTTTCCTCATTACTTATTTTCCCCTTCGCCAATTTCCTGGATTAACTTAAACTCTCCAGAACCAAGTTGGCCTTGATCGCGGTACATCTCAAGCTTGGCGCGGGTATCTGCGATATCAAGATTTCGCATGGTGAGCTGACCAATGCGATCAACAGGGCCGAAGGCAGCGTTTTCAGTGCGCTCCATGGAAAGTTTTTCAGGATGGTAGCTAAGTGCTGGACCAGTTGTATTGATGATTGAGAAGTCATCTCCGCGACGCAGGCGAATGGTTACTTCACCGGTAACTGCTGAGGCAACCCAACGTTGCAGCGATTCGCGCAACATTAAAGATTGTGGATCTAACCAGCGGCCTTCGTAAAGTAGGCGACCTAAGCGGCGACCCTCTGCATGGTAGTTAGCAATTGTGTCTTCGTTATGGATTGCACTTAACAAGCGCTCATAGGCGATAAACAAGAGCGCCATTCCTGGTGCTTCATAAATGCCACGGCTCTTTGCTTCAATAATTCGGTTCTCGATTTGGTCTGCCATACCAAGACCATGTCGACCGCCAATTTCATTTGCTGCCTTCATGAGCTCTACAACGTCAGTAAAATCTTTTCCATTAATTGCAACTGGGCGGCCTTGAACGAATTGGATCTTCACATCTTCTGATGCGATAGATACCGAGGAATCCCAGAACTGAACGCCCATAATTGGATTTACTATCTCGATCGAGGCATCTAGATTTTCGAGATCTTTCGCTTCATGTGTTGCGCCTAAGATATTGGCATCTGTTGAATAAGCCTTTTCAACGCTATCGCGATATGGAAAGTTGTGGGTAACTAACCATTGGGACATTTCCTTTCGTCCACCAAGTTCGCGGACAAAATCTGCATCTAACCAGGGCTTATAAATTCTTAAGTTTGGATTTGCTAATAGCCCGTAACGATAGAAGCGTTCAATATCGTTGCCTTTATAGGTAGAGCCATCGCCCCAAATTTCAACTGAATCTTGCAACATCGCACGTACCAGCAAGGTACCTGTGACTGCACGACCCAATGGCGTTGTATTGAAATACTGCTTGCCACCTGAACGGATATGAAATGCTCCGCAGGCTATTGCAGCAAGGCCCTCTTCAACCAATGAGGTTTTGCAATCAACGAGTCGAGATATCTCTGCGCCATATTCTTTTGCGCGAACCGGCACGGTATCGATATTTGTCTCGTCATACTGTCCAAGGTCTGCCGTGTAAGTACAAGGAATCGCACCCTTATCGCGCATCCAGGCAACTGCTACCGAAGTATCGAGGCCACCAGAGAATGCGATGCCGACTTTTTCGCCGACTGGAAGAGATGCAAGTACTTTGGACATGCGCGCAAGTCTAACGGTTAAGAAGGGTTGCTAGCGCAGGCTTAACTTTCCAGAGTGAGAGCATCTCTTGATAGCGCTGTTCCTCTGAAGGATCGCCACCCGCACCCGTTTTCACTGCTCGAATCATCAAATTTCTTGGGGTGTGCTCTCCGCCGATAAATTCGATCGCTTCAACACGGTATCCAGATAATTTCATAATTTGAATCCGCAATCCATCGGTAATCAAATCACCCAAACGTTCCTTCATGATTCCGTGCTTTGTAATCATCGACCAGGGTTCGGGAACCTCAACCATTTGGGCTTGGATATCGTGATGACAACATGGAGCAACTAAAACCAATTTGGCATCCACCTTTACTGACCACGCTAGGGCATCGTCGGTTGCGGTATCGCATGCGTGAAGAGCTATAGAAACATCGGCGTACTTTAGTGATGTATCAGAGATTTCTTCCGCCCTAAACTCGATTGAGCCCTCAATTCCTAATTTCTTCGCGATCTCATTATTTCTAACTCGAGCACTTTCACGAATATCAATTCCGACCACCTTAACTGCAACTCCTTGACTCTTTAAGTACTGATGAGCAGCAAACGTCAAATATGCGTGGCCGCAACCTAGATCCACAATGGTCAAGGGGTTATTTGAATCTGGTTTCTTAATGTGTCCTGCTTCTATCGCGGAATTCAGAGAAGGAATTAAAAGTCGAAGAAATTCTTCAACCTGTAAATATTTATCATTTTTACTTACCTTTACCTTGCCTGACGAATCAGAGATTCCAACTTCAATCAGGAAGGGGTCTGCTGGGTCTAGTAGCCGGCTCTTTTTTCGATCATGGGATAAGTCTGCAGTGAAGTCACCGAGTGCTCTGCTTATCAGCGCCTCTCCTTTTTTGGTAATTCGAATGGAAATAGATTGTTCTTTCTCTTCTAAGTAAATGTTGGCAAATCCAGATTCGAGCAAACCTAATTTTATGAACTCTTGAGGTGAGTAATTTTTGGTAGTCATCGCTCGACCATCGGTCTGGGCGACCTGGTATTTGATTTCCCTTTTTATCAAAACCGGCTTTACATCTATACGTTCACTTGGCGTTTGCATATTGCGTCTTCTGCCGGAAAGTACGAGCCTTACAAAGTGTTTTGAATTATTGAGCTTCTCAGTTATTTCATTGAGCGCATCGTCGAGCGGCGTAGCCATGTAATTAAAGTACCGCAATTGTGCACAGTCATTTACATTATTTAAATTGGAATCCTTATTGTTACCGCAAGGCCACCAAGTTGACTCTTACTTAATTCCAACTCTCCCCCATGTTCCTGAACAATCGCTGCAATGATGCTCAGCCCTAGCCCAGAACCACCACTTTCGCGTGATCGCGAAGGATCAAACCTATTCATCGCCTTTATCTCACTGCCATATGCGCCATCGGGTAACCCAGGGCCACCATCTTCGATCTTTAACTCTGCACGTTTGCCAATGTTGCGAAGTGATACTGAAACAGGTGCATCTTTTGGGGTATGACGAGCAATGTTAGAAAGACAATTTTGAATCAACCGGTTGAGGTGTTCTCTAGATCCATTCACAAAACAATCACTTGGTATTGAAGTTGTTACTTTCCTAGATTTATTCAAAACCTGAAAATCTTTTAAGTGGGATTGAACAAGTTCGTCAAAGTCCACTTCTGAAAAATCGACCGGCTTACTCTCGCCGAGTTCGGCAAGAAGTAATAAGTCATGAATAAGACTTTCCATTCTTTCAATCTCAGAACTAACTCGAGAAAATGCTCTCGCCTGGTCTAGGGCCTCAGTGAATTGACCCTTGCTAAGCATTTCGTTATAGCCTTTTATTACAGTGAGCGGAGTTCGCAACTCGTGCGAAGCATCTCCCAAGAATCGCTGCATACGTTCTAGAGCCTGTGCATCTAAACCGCGGTTATGGCGCCTTAGGAAATAGATCGAGAAAAAGATGGCGAGTGCATCGGCAACTGCGGTGACTAAGCCTAGACTTTTTAAATTTGATTTGAAATTCGCATTTAACTTTTCAAGAGATGAGGCTATGACCAGATAGTCACCTCCTGCAATTGCTGCTGATTGAAATCTAAATTCATTAGGTTTTCTGGTGGTGACCGCTCCAGATAAACCTTTTCGGACTAATCCAAGATCTCCCATACCGTTATAAATCAGTTGCGACTCATTAATAATTGTCTCATCACCTTCCTGAGTCACCAGGGAGAGAGTTAAATCTAAACTTTCATCTTCAATTGTTAATATTGCCGCCGAAATAGCCTCCGATGGGAAAGCGTTAACTCTTGTTACAACTTTTTGCAGTGATTGATCAATCTGCTCTAAATCCGCTGCCCTCGCAGCCAGCGTTGCATACCCACCAATCAAGGTTGAAAGAACTGTTGTAACGATAATCGAAATTACAGCAAATTTGCTGCCTGATTTCTTCATGGCTACTTCTGCTCGGATTTAGGCTCCGGCTTTGGCTCTTGGATTACAAAGCCAACGCCTCTAATAGTCTTTATGCCCTCAAACCCATCGCGGTGTAATTTCTTGCGAAGATAGGAAATATAGGTATCGGCCACAGTACTTTCAGATTCAAAGGTTATTCCCCAAACTTCATCTAAAAGTAGGCTCTTACTTAATACACGATTCTTATTTTCAACTAGAACTTGGAGAAGACGAAATTCAGTTGGCGAGAGATCTACCAACTCTCCAGCAAAGGTAACGGTATGACTAGATTCATCTAACTTAATTGGTCCACAACTTAGATCAGAGTTGAAGGATGTAGATACCTGTGAACGCCGCAGTATCGCCTTAACTCTTAAAAGAAGTTCCTCTAATCCAAATGGCTTCGTTACATAATCATCGGCCCCTAAAGTAAGGCCACGAGTTACATCTGCTCGGTCGGCTCGCGCGCTGAGCATCAGTGCAGGGGTGTTATCTCCGTTTGAACGGAGCCTTTCGACTAATTCGAACCCATCCATTAACGGCATATTGATATCAATTATCAATAGATCTGGTTTCTTATTTCGGATAGCTGTCAAAGCCGACATTCCATCGGAAGCCGTCAAAGTTTCAAAGCCTGCGATACGAAGGGCATCGCCTAGTAATTCGCGAACCCCGGCTTCGTCATCTACGATCAAAATCATCTCAGCCATGAACTAAGCCTTTCATGCCGACGATGAAATAGCCAAGCCTCTCCCAGAATTCTCCTCGATAAGGGTGTTTTCACCGAAATTTCACAAACTTAACCTTGATACTTAGGGCTGATCAACAAAGGTGTATCAGAGAAAGTGAAGCCAGGTGAATAAGACTAGAACTTCGGCATTAGCTGCCTTCTTCATTGGCTTCTCACTTTTTTGCCCACAATCAGTAAGCGCAGATAACAGGGGCACACGCACTCCATCGCCATCTGATATAAATACTGATTTCAAATCTGCGATAGAGAAATTTAAGCAAGATCAAAAAAATTTTATTGAAGCAATGAAGGTCTATGACGCTGCGCGTCGAGCGATAAACAAAACATTTAAAGAAAGCGTGGATAAGGCTTTATCTAATGCGAAATCACTAAGCGCACCTGGGCAAACACAACTTCAGAAACGTCAGAACGCCGTCGCAAAGCAGAGCGCTGTTATTGCCGCCACTGCAATCCGAGATGCAGCTATCGAGGCTCTTGGCCCCGCACCCGTTGCACCGACTCCGCCTGCTAAATCACCGCGTATGGATAAAAACAAAAAGCCCGTATCGCCAACACCATCTGCTGATTAATCTAGATTAGCAAGCGGCTTGTTTCTCAGCGTATCCCGATTGTGGCTCTTTGATCGCTCGTGATGTTTTCGAATTTGAAGTTCGAAGTTTTTAATTGCTTCATCAAATGCCGCAAGATCATTAAACTCTGCAGCTTCAGCTCGCATCAGCGGTCCTGAACCGTGCGAAGTTAATATAACTTTATGCGAGTGCTTTCCTTGACGCGGATTCTGTTCGTGCAATATCTCAACTTCAACACGATCAATAGTGACGCTAAATCTCTCCATGCTCATTAATTTTTCTTGCGCAATTTCACGGAAATCTTCAGCAAGTTCAGCATGACGGGCATGAATAACAATTTTCATATTCTCTCCCAGGTAACTCTTTGGTAGTTACAACCATCCCACTATTTGGGTACTTTGGGTAGAGGACGGAATCGAAAAGTTATTACTTTAAAGGGGTAGAGCTACAATCAAAGCGGTTACCAGGGCCGCATAAAGTGCGCTCTGTCCAAATATCCTGACAGCCATTTTGCGATCAGCCGCTCGCGCTGAGGGATCTAAAACCTTTGAGATCTTTCCAAGAGAACCAAGATTAAATGTTCCGGCAAAGCCATAAGCCAAGCAGAAACGTTTACGCGATTGCACCCATCCAACAGACATAATGAGGGCAGGTATGAAGACGCCTAAACGTGATTGGCGATTGGCTTCATTTGAAATCAACGTCGCAGTTGAAGATAAGGTGAGAATTAAGCCAAGGATTGCGACCATGCGGCGGCGCGTTACTTCTCCGCCGCCAATATTGCAAGTACCAGGGATGTACTCAGATTGACTCAATTTGCTTCCTCAAACTCTTCTTCATCTTCGTCAATCCATGCATCGGCAGGTGCATCTTCTTGGCGTTGCGCCCAAGAGAGGAAACTTCCTACTGCGCGAAAAGCAACTGCAAGCACGGCGAAGAAGGCCAGGGCTCTGCGGAAGATTTTCATGAGATAAAAATACTCTCTTTATCAAATATTTTCTTTATTTTGCAGCGTGCAACGCCGAGTCGATATCTCGCCATAGGTCTTCTACATTTTCACAACCAAGCGAGAGGCGAATCAAGGTTTCGGGCACGCTTGCGCTCTCTATTGGCCAACGGCGACGACGTTCCCAAAGTGTTTCAACTCCACCGAGGCTTGTTGCGTAAGTAATAATCTTAGAAGATTCGCAGACCTTATCTGTGCTCGCCGCATCTCCCACATACTCGAAGGAGACTATGGCACCAAAGCTTTTCATAAATGATTTGGCTTTTTCGTGTTGTGAATCTGTTGGCAGACCTGGGTATCTAACGTTTCGTACCAATGGATGTGTGTTTAGGCGCTTGGCGATCTCTAGCGCGTTCTCACAGGATTTCTGGAATCGCAGTGGAAAGGTGCGAATTCCGCGAAGGGCAAGCCATGCTTCGAATGGGCCAGGAATTGATCCGTTAAATTTACGAGCATCTTCGAGAGTTTTAAATATTGCAGGATCTTGAGCGCTAAGCGATCCAAGTACAACATCGCTATGTCCAGCTAAATACTTTGTTACGGAATTCATGACGATATCTGCGCCAAGTGCAAGTGGTTGCTGAGTCAGGGCTGTTGCAAATGTGTTATCGACAGCAACCGTGATCTTGCTTTCTTTTGCAGCCTTGATCAGCGCAGGAAGCTCAGCTACTTCAAGGCCAGGATTGGTTGGAGATTCAATCCAAAGCAAAGCGGCGCCAGCTAATTCATTTATTACTTCAGAGGTATTTGCAACAGAAACAAAAGAGACTTCTAAACGCTTAGCTGCTGCATAATTATTTAGCAGCGTCATGGTGCCCGAATATCCTTGATTTGATGCTACAACTTTTGCGCCGACAGGAAGTGTTGAAAAGACGGCCGTAACTGCGGCCATGCCAGATGAGTAAGCAAGAGTTCTTCCGCCTTCGAGTGCGCTGATCGCTGCTTCTAGAGCAAGCCAAGTTTCATTTCCGTAGCGACCATAACCAATTGCTCCTCCTGCAACAAATGTCGAATTAAGTGAGATTGGTTGATTCAGCGCACTATCAGGGCCAACTGCGGGACGTCCCGCAGTAATTGCAATTGTCTCAGGGCTTAGCCCTTTATCTGGATTCATGTCGTAAGCCTAATCCTTTGTCAGCACTGCCATCGCTGCATTATGTCCAGCTATACCGCTTACTCCGCCACCACGTCTGGCGCCGGCTCCAGCGAGATATATGTGTTCGTCATCCGTTTCTCCACCCCATTTGAGTGGATAGTTTTCGGTCCCGTCGATAAAAGGGAACTCTAAGTCGCGGTGAAAAATATTTCCGCGCGGCAATCCCAGGTCGTTATCTAAATCAAGTGGCGATTTTGCTTCTATAGCCAAAGAACCATCACTACATACGGCTAGAACCGATTCGATTGGTTCGGCTAAATATTGATTAAGGCTGGCAAGCGCTGCACTCTTTGCCGCTTCCTTTGATCCTTCTGGATCCTTATCAAAGAGAGCAGCCGGAGTATGTAGGCCAAAGAGCGTTAAAGTATGAAATCCGCGTTGGTTGAGTTCTGGCGAGAGAATCGTCGGATCGGTCAATGTGTGGCAATACAGTTCGAGCGGAAGGTCAGTTGGGATATTACCTTGCTTGGCAACTTTATATGCACTCTCTAATTGCGAATATGACTCGTTGATATGAAAAGTTCCCGCAAATGCCAAAGCAGGATCTAATTTAGACTTTAATTTTGGCAGTCTGGAAAGCAGCATATTTATTTTCATCTGCGAGCCTTCTAGCGATACTGGTGCAGTTTTACCGCGCAATTTTGCAAGAGTTTGTGGCGCTCCTGCAAAAAGCAGATCAGTTGCCACGTACTTATCGCCTTCTGTTGTCTTAACAGAAACACCCGTGGCCGATGACTCAATTTCCGTTACGTGGGAATTTAATTTAATTTCCGCACCATTTGACAAAGCCACGCGATTTAGCTCTTTTACAAATGCACCCATTCCACCTTGTGGAACGCGCCATTGTCCCGTGCCATTTCCAATTAAGTGATACAAGAAGCAGCGATTAGATTGCAGATCTTGAGCTGAAGTGAAAGTACCGATCAGCGCATCTGTAAGCACAACACCACGAACTAGATCGTCTTGAAAGCGCTCCTGAATTACTTCACCGATCGGCCGCTCCATCATGAAGTTCCAAACTTCAGGTAAGGCAATCTCGCTCTTTAAATCAGCGGCAGATTTAAGAGGTTGCAACACAGAGGGTGCAATTCGTTGGGCAAGTTCGGAAATTTCTCCATAGAACTCTTGCCAGTTTTTTCCCTCTTGGTCGCTGCCGGTTAATTCGCGAAAACTCTGTGAAGTTCTGTCATCCCAGTTTTGCGAAATCAATAATCCGCCATCTTGATCATCGTCTTTATAAGGCGTATAAGAGGCGATGGAGCGTTCTAAAGTCTTAAAATTAATTCCTAAATCAGCAACTATTTGGTCAGGCAGCAAAGAGACCAGATACGAATATCGCGAGAGTCGCGCATCATATTCAGGAAAAGGGCGAACGCTAGTGGTTGCCCCTCCAAGCTCAGCGGCGCTTTCTAGAAGGACTACGCTCTTGCCGGCCTTGGCTAAATAGGAGGCAGCGACTAATCCGTTATGACCTCCGCCAACGACAATCGCATCGTACTTTTTATCGGAATTCATATTGAATTTAAAGTGCCTGCGCCATGCGATCAAAAGCTTCTGTAATTATTTCTGGACTAGTGGCA
>JBEAMT010000049.1:0-9839 GCA_041165825.1 Actinomycetota bacterium
AGATTTTCAAAGCGCAGTAGATAACAACATAGATATTGCAGTTGCATCGATAAAAGCGCTAGATGAAGTTAGCGCTGTAAAAAGTGAGAAACGCCCACGCGTTCATTTAGAAGTTGATACCGGAATGACTCGTGGCGGTTTCTTGGATGAATGGCCGAAGATTGATGCGCTCCATCTTCACGGCGTTGAAATTGTTGGAATTTTCTCCCACTTTGCGCGCGCAGATGAACCGGGTCAGCCACAGAATTTGAGTCAGTTAAACCGATTTAAAAAGATGGTTGCCTCACTCGAATCATTTGGATACTCAAATTTGATTCGCCACCTTTCAAATTCTGCCGCCACACTCGTTGATGGTGCCTCTAGCTTTGACATGGTCCGCACCGGAATTGCTATGTACGGCTTAAGTCCAGATGTGAAAACACTTGGTACATCGCAAGAACTTGAATTAACTCCTGCGATGACATTGCGCGCTAAGTTACATCTAGTGAAAAAAGTTCCCGCGGGAAGCCCAGTTGGCTATGGAGCTACTGCGGTGACAAAATCTGCGACCAAATTAGGTGTGGTTTCCATGGGCTACGCTGATGGAATTCCACGAATTGCACAAAGCGCTGGTGTGAGTTTTCTGGGAAAGAAAGCCCCAATTATCGGACGAGTATCCATGGATCAATTCGTAGTTGATTTAGGCGCCGATTCAACTGCGCAATCTGGGGATTGGGTCACAGTCTTCGGAAGTGGTGCAGTTGGTGAGTACACGGCAGATGATTGGGGCGCAGCCTCTGGCTCAATTAATTACGAGATAGTTACACGAATCGGGCCGCGTGTGCCTAGAATCTACGAACTATGAGCGTCTTAGCGATCGCAAATTTACGAGTTAACTTCGGTGGACTCGTTGCCCTGGATGATGTTTTCATCGAGGTTGCACCTAATTCGATCGTTGGGCTGATTGGTCCAAATGGCGCAGGCAAGACCACTCTCTTTAACTGCATCTCCGGTTTGGTAACTCCGACATCTGGTGAGATATCAATCCATGGCAAGAAGGTTGATTGGCCAAAAAGTTATGAGCTCGCAGATTTTGAAATAAGCCGCACCCTGCAAGGAGTTGGTCTATTTAGCGGTTTAAGCGTTATTGAAAATGTCATGATGGGCGTAGATAAGAAGAGCGAGAGTAATTTCCTCAAAGACCTTTTCGGACTATCTGCAAAATCAGAGCGCCAACTTCGCGCAAAAGCCGAAGATGCACTGGCTTGGGCAGGAGCACTTGCTCTGGCAGATAAGACGCCATCAGAGTTAACTTATCCCGAAACAAAGCGCGTCTCGATTGCCCGAGCTTTAGTGGCTGAACCAAAGATCTTGTTACTGGATGAACCAGCTGCCGGACTTGGCCAAGACGATATTGATAAATTTGCTGATCTGCTAAAGCAGCTAAAGCAAAGATGCGCAATCATCATCGTCGAACACCATGTTGACTTTATCGGCGCAATTTCAGACCAGGTCTATGTTTTAAACTTCGGAAAAGTAATCGCGAGCGGTTCCTTTGAAACAGTAAAGCGCGACCCTGCAGTTCTAGCCGCCTACCTTGGTACTTCAAATCAAAGTGGCAGCGATCATTTAGGAGCTGCCGATGCTTGAAGTTAAAAACCTTGTAACTAGTTTTGGTTCGGTAGTTGCACTTGATGGTGTTTCATTTACCGCCCAAGAATCGAAGATAACAACAGTTATTGGAGCAAATGGTGCCGGCAAGAGCACTTTGTTGCGCACGATCTCTGGCCTTGAACATGCCGCATCGGGATCAATCACTTGGAGCGGTAAATCTGTACTTGGAATGCGCGCTGAAGACATTGTTCGCGGCGGTATCGCTCATGTTCCCGAAGGCCATGCTGTTATCTCAGAGCTAAGCGTTGAAGAAAATATCTCAATGGGCTCGCTATTTCGTCGTCGTAAATTTAAAGCAGATGTAGCAGCAGCTCAAGATGAAGTCTTTGAGCTTTTTCCTCGTTTAAAGGAACGTCGTAAGCAATTAGCCGGAACTCTCTCGGGCGGTGAACGTCAGATGTTGGCGATTAGTCGCGCCCTAGTTTCTCGTCCTAAATTACTTTTATTGGATGAACCTTCGCTAGGACTTGCTCCGTTGGTTGTCGAGCAGATTATTGATTCGATAAATATTCTCTGCCGCACAACTGGGCTCACAGTTTTATTGGTTGAACAAAATGCCAACACCGCACTCGGAGTTGCAGATCATGGAGTTCTTCTATCTCTTGGAAAAGTTGTGGCCGATCGACCAGCGGCTGAGTTAAGGGCGGATTCGAATTTGCGCGCCGCATATTTGGGGTACTGATGGATACTTTTCTAGCAGCCCTCTTTTCTGGCACTTCCCGTGGCGCCATTTACGCACTCGTTGCTCTTGGACTCGTAATAGTTTGGCGCGGCGCAGGAATCCTTAACTATGCCCAGATGGGCCAAGCGATGTTTAGCACTTACATCGCATCAACAATGATTATCAATGGAAATTCTTACTGGTTGGCATTTGTTGTTGCAATTGCGGTTGGCGCAGTGATGGGCGTCTTACTAGATATCTTGGTGATGCGTCCTCTCTCCAATAAAAAGAAGACTGAACTTTTAAGTAGCGAATCAATGCGCGCGGCAATTCCAGTAATTGCATCCTTGGGTATTTTGGGAGTTCTGCAAGCTCTCGCAGGAATTATCTGGGCTGCCGAAGAGCGCGGCTTTCCAGCCCCTTATGCACAAGAAGGTTTCACAGTTGCCGGCAATGTCATGCCATTTACCTCATTCGATGTATTTGTAATTACCGTCGTCCTTACAACTTTGGCTTTAACTACGCTCTTCTTTAAGAAGACTGGAGTAGGACTTGCAATGCGCGCGACTGCTTTAAATTCAGAGGTTGCGCGGCTTAGCGGAATTCGAACCAACTTCACTCGCTCCCTTAGCTGGGCATTTTCAGGTGCGGCATCATCACTTGCTGGTCTTTTAATTACGCCAACCTCTAACTTGTCTCCGAATACTTTGGATTTAGTTTTGATTATCGGCTTTACCGCAGCAGTTGTTGGCGGACTAGATAGCCCAGCCGGTGCAGTAATTGGTGGATTCCTAGTCGGAATGGTGATCTCTTTTGTTAGTTTCTATGACACACCTGAAGATGTCTTCTTAGCAATCTTGGCGGTTTTGATCCTGGTATTGATCATTCGTCCACGTGGAATTCTAGGAGCAAAGGATGCGCGCCGTGTCTAAATCCAAGAACCACTCAATCGTTCGTAAGAGTCTGCGCCGGACAATTTTCTTTGTGATTTTAATTCTGCTCGCTGGTTCAAGCTTTGAACCATATAACCAAGCACAGCTCGCTTTAGTTCTTATCCTCTTTATTGGAGTTCTTTCAGTAACGCTTTTAACCGGTATCTCTGGCCAGCTTTCACTTGGCCAAGGTGCGTTGATGGCGGTGGGCGGATATTGCATGGCGCTTTTGATGACGAATCAGGGCTATTCGCTCTGGGTTGCAATTCCTCTGGCGATTGTTGGATCTGCGCTGGCCGGTCTGCTCTTAGGAGTTTCAGCCGCGCGCCTTACTGGACCATATCTTGCAGGCACGACTCTCGTTATCGCTCTAGCGATTCCAACTTTGGCGAACCGTTTTATGTCAGTACTGAAAGGTGACGAAGGCCTTCCAGTAGATGTGGGCTATCCACCTACTTGGTTTGTAAATTTATTTGGCGAACCAAGTTACGAAGAATGGCAGCTCTATGTTGCACTTCCATTTGCTGCAATCGCGCTCTTCTTTGCCTCAAACATTCTGCTCTCTCGCACAGGTCGAATGTGGCGAGCAATCAGAGATAATGAAACCGCCGCATCGTTAAGCGGGGTTAATTTCTCCCGCCAAAAGATTTTTGTCTTCGTTGTTTCAGCAACTTTTGCTGGGCTATCTGGAGCCCTTTATGGGCTGCGCGGCCTAGTGGGTCCCAGCGTTTACCCAGTTTCACTTTCACTGCTCCTTCTTACGGCAGCGGTGCTGGGCGGTATTCGCAGCATTTTCGGTGCATTTATCGGAACGGTGATAGTTGTCTTCTTGCCGGATTGGATTGATGCGGTTCTTCACTCATTCGAACTAAGCGAACAAGTCTCTAACTTCTTACCTGCGCTGGTTTCGAGCCTCTTATTGATTCTGACCGTGGTGATTAATCCTGCCGGGGTCGCAGGGACCCACCTCCATAAACACAAGCATAAATAATTGTTATAAAGCACGGTTTTTGGGCGGGAGATCACCCTTTCACCTTCGGCGTTTCGCCCCCTCTCATTCACTTTACGTTCACATTCGGTTAAAGTGAAGCCGTTAAACCCAGTTCAGGGTTGACGGCAATGGAGATACCTCGTTTCTCCATAGCGTTCATTGATTAGAGAAAGAGTGAATGTAGTGAGAAATCGTGCATCTCTGTCTAGATCACCGCGCAGTTTCATTTCAACTGCCGCTGTCGTACTTGCTGGCGCGCTAGCGCTATCTGCAGTTCCAGCGCAAGGAGCTAGTACTCCTGGTGTTTCAGCCACTGAAATTGTCTTGGGTATGCAACTACCTCAGACCGGTCCAGCAAGCCCTGGCTATAACAAGGTGGATGACGCAATGCGCGCCTACTTTGATTATGTAAATTCCAAGGGCGGCGTTTACGGACGCAAAATAACTTTGGTTGCTAAAGACGACACATATAAAGCAGGCTTAACTGTTTCGACTGCATCAGCACTTATCAATAAAGATAAAGTCTTTGCGATGGTCGGTAGCATCGGAACTCAGACACATATCTCTGTAATTAAAGATATTAACCGTCGCGGAATTCCAGACCTATTTGTAAATAGCGGATACAGCGGTTTCTATACCGATCCAAAGAAGTATCCAACGACTTTCGGTGGTCTTGGAACTTACGTGGTTGAAGCCAAGATCCTTGGAAAGCACATCAAGGAAAACTTTGCTAAGAACACAGTCGGTATCGTTTACCAGACCGATGACTTTGGTCGTAACACTGTTGAAGGTCTTGCCACAGCTGGCGTGACATTCACACCTAAGAAGACCGCAGCAACATTTATCGCTGGTACTCAGGGTTCAGGCCTTGATGCACAGATGCAGCAGCTTAAAGATAACAACGTAGATGTTGTTGTAGTTGGCGCAGTTGCTTCAGCATTCGCCGCTGCAGTTGCATCTGCTAACAAGATTGGCTACAAGCCAGCACAGTGGATCGTTATTTCAGTTGGTGCAGATGCAACAACATTCCAGACAATCCTTGGCGCTCGCGGAATTGCACCAGCAGTGTCAGCAGCACTTCTAGCCGGAACAATCTCAGCATCACACGCTCCATCACCAGGTGAAGCAGATGATGAGTTCGTAAAGGCATTTAAGAAGATTAATGATGACTTCAACAAGGGTCCGGATAAGCGTTGGGATAACAACGTTCTTCAGGGAATGAACATTGGATACCTAACTACTTCTGCTCTTCTTGGTGCAGGCAAGGATCTAACTCGTCCAGGAATCATCAAGTACATCGAATCAAATGCAGCGAAGCTTTCCAGCGCTGCGCTTTCACCACTTGGTTACAGCACCAAGACCCACGAAGCCTTTACCGGTTTCTGGATCGGTAAGTACGATGCTGCAACAGTGTTAAAGCCAATTGATGCAACTAGAAAAGTTTGGACAACAGACTCCGCAAAGGGACCTGTAACCGAACTCAAGTACACACGTCCTGCAATTGCAGCCGATGCCCTACCAAAGGTTGGTTAATCACATGAAATCACTAACAATGCGTAAA
Organism: Actinomycetota bacterium; assembly: GCA_041165825.1. Classification (GTDB taxonomy): domain Bacteria; phylum Actinomycetota; class Actinomycetes; order Nanopelagicales; family Nanopelagicaceae; genus Planktophila. Next base: position 5,799 of record JBEAMT010000049.1, read on the forward strand.
TCAATCGCAACACTTGGTGCAGCAACACTTGCACTAACACTTAGCGTTGCGATTACACCTTCGGCATCTGCTGCTCCTGTCTGTGCAACTGCAGCAGGCGTTGAGACATGTACCGGAACACTTGCAAATGGCGCTGGATATGTATTTAAGGTGCCAACAAACTTCGGCGGAACTATGTTCTTCTGGGAGCACGGATTCCGCTCAACTTATCCAATTCCAGGTTTAGTAGCTGTCCCTAAGGGCATCGAGGAAATCACACCTGGAAATCAGACCTATAACACTGATGTCACAAAAGAAATGATGCGCGCCGGTTACGGTGTTGCAGCATATGACGGCACAGTTAAGGGCTTACGTGGCTGGAATAACACCTTCCGCATTGAAATGCTCAAGGAAGTTATTGACACTGCAATGGCGAAGTACACAACTCGTATTACTCACAAGGTTGTCTACGGTTCATCACAAGCAGGATCAATCGTTACTCCATTTGTTGAAAAGTATCCAACTTATGCAGATGCTCTTGGCATCATGGCTGGAACGACTCCTTCAATTGCTGATTCATTGCAATCTGCATGTGACATCTTCTACATCTTTAGCGTCTTTGCTGATCCAACTATCAAGGGTTGCGCAGCGATGGGCGTAAAGGGTCTTCCAGGTCATTTGGCAGCAGCAGCTGAACTTGGAAAAGTTGGAGCTTTGCTAACTGCGTGGAGTAAGAACTTAGGCGCACCTGGACTTGAATATCCAGCGGCGCTAAAGGGATCACCTATTCCACAACGTTCAGCGCTACTTCTAACTGGACTTCTTACAGGAGTTCCAACAAAGAGCGCACACATGGATGGAATTTCAACTAACGCAGTTATTGCTGAACACAGCATCAACGCAACAGTTGCAATTCTTGAAAATATGGGTGAAGCGATTGCAACTGGCACTCTCGCAGGTCAGTCAATTTCTGAAATCACAGGTCCTGGCTTCTACGACAATACAAAGACCGATTGGGCATCATTGCTCGATGAGGGCGATGCTGGTCGTTACAACCTTGGACTTTCAGGTGATGAAGCAATTGCCGCAATGATGGGCGTTCTTGCAGCAGCCCCACGCGTTACAGGAAACGCTGATGCGATCGCTAAGTTCAAGGCGCTCGATAAGTCAACCTTTACCTCAACAATTCCTACGATCACACTTTCAAATGAAGCAGATCGTTTGGTATTCGCTGGTAACTCTGCTCGCTACGTAGATAAGAAGCGTGCAGCTTACGAAGCAGCACTTGCAAAGTGGGAAGCAAATAAGACTGGCAAGAAGCCAGTTTGGAACACGCTCGCTCTCTATGCGATGACTCCAGAGACCTACACAAAGTTCACAGCAGCAGGCTTGCCTGATCTTGCTGGAGCTCCTGCAGCATCTGGCGTTGGACACCAAACATTCTCCAAGGCGCAGACCATGGCCTGGGTACGTATGTTGGCTGTCTCTGCTAAATCAGGAAAGATCCCAACGGGCAAGTATGTTCAATACATCGCCAAGAAGGTTCCTTACCTAAACGATGATCTTGATTATCGTCCAAACGAACTGAAGTACAACTTCGGTTAATCGTTCTAACAAAAGGGCCCTGAGGAAACTCAGGGCCCTTTTGCATTTTCAATATTCTTTCGTCAACTATCCTTCGTGAGTGAAGATCACAACCGCCCAAGAGATGTTTGACCTTGGCCAGAAAATTGGTTTCCAGCTTCGGGCCGGTGATTTGATTCTTCTAAATGGACCACTTGGTGCAGGTAAAACTGTTCTAGTTCAAGGCCTTGGAGCAGCGCTGGGTTTTACGGATATCACCTCGCCAACCTTTGTAATCTCGCGCATTCATAAAGGTCCGCTCTCTTTAATTCACGTTGATGCTTACCGATTACTGGAAAGTGGCAATGCTGCGGCGTATTTGGATGATTTAGATCTTGATACTCCTCGCGAAAGCGCTGTGACAGTTATCGAATGGGGTGGCGCTGAATCTGCACGTTTATCTGATGAGCGTTTAGAGATCGATATAGATCGCACAGATGAGGAGCGTGAAGTCATTATTCGCGCCATCGGACCGCGATGGGCAGGCTTTAAATTATGACCATTTCATTAGCAATCGATACCGCAACCTCTCGAACAATTGTTGCCATGATCGATGATGGCAAAGTTTTATCTGAGAGATTCCATGAGGGCGCGATGGATCACGGAAAAGCCATTACCGAATTAGTTTGGCAAGCGCTACAGATTTGCCCAGTACCTAACCAAGTCGTTGTAGGAATGGGGCCAGGGCCGTTTACCGGTCTTCGCGTTGGAATTACTTTTGCGCACACATTCGCAATGGCCCGCAATATTCCAGTGATTGGAGTCTGCTCTCTTGATGCGATCGTGATCGATCAAGATGAGTACACCGTTGCGATCGATGCGCGCCGTAAAGAGATTTACTGGGCAAGTTACAAATCTGGGCAACGCATTTCAGGTCCAGCGGTTAATAAACCAGCCGAAGTGGAAGGTTTTATTCTCGATCAGTATCCAAATATGTTGAAATTGGTAGAGCTAAGCAAAACTCAGAATATTTCAGAACCGATGTATCTGCGTCGCCCTGATGCTGTACCAACAGCGGAGCGCACATGATCAGTTATCGCACCGCAATTCAACTCGATCTCCCCGTTTTGGTTTCTATGGAGCGCGTGCTATTTGCTGATTCGCCATGGTCGATGGGGCAGTTCAAAGAAGAGTTTAAAGGAGTTCCTAATTCTCGTTATTTCTTAGTTGCTACAAACGAAGCAGATCAGATCGTGGGTTATGCGGCCGTTTTGGTTGTTGCACCCGGCGTCGAAGCAGATGTTTTAACTGTGGCAGTTCTGCCCGAATATGCCCGCCAAGGCATTGCTACCCACTTTATGAAGGAATTAGAGACGTGGTCGCAGAGCAAACAAGCGCTAGCGATGATGCTTGAAGTCGGGGTTGAAAACACTAGCGCAATCGCGTTGTATGAAAAATTGGGCTATCAAAGCATTGCAACTCGCAAAAATTACTACGGCCAAGGTTTAGATGCCTTCGTAATGCGTAAGGAGTTTGACGCATGAGCGGGCCAATAGTTTTAGGAATTGAGACATCTTGCGATGAAACCGCGATCGGCATTGTCCGTGGTCGCACCCTGCTTGCAAATGTAATTGCATCAAGTGTTGAAGAGCATGCCCGTTTTGGGGGAGTAGTACCTGAAATCGCTAGCCGTGCACATTTAGAGGCGATGTTGCCGAGCATTGAAAAGGCATTTAAAGATGCCAAGATTTCACTTAAAGATATTGATGCTGTTGCTGTAACTGCAGGTCCTGGTTTAGTGGGTGCGTTATTGGTTGGAGTGGCATCGGCAAGTGGTTTAGCACTTGGACTTGGTCGCCCCTTATATGGAGTAAACCATTTAGCCGCGCACGTTAGCGTTGACTTCTTAACGCATGATCAACCAACTGATCCGACCATTGCCTTACTTGTCAGCGGTGGTCACTCATCGTTATTACAGGTCGATGACATCACTTCTAAAATTACAAAATTGGGCGCAACGATGGATGATGCTGCGGGCGAGGCTTTCGATAAAATCGCCCGCGTTATGCAACTTGGTTTTCCCGGAGGACCGGCCATCGATCGCACCGCCAAAGATGGATCACCAACAGCAATCGATTTTCCACGTGGGTTAACAACTTCAAATGATTGGGCAACGCGTCCTTACGATTTCTCTTTCTCTGGTTTAAAGACCGCAGTCGCGCGTTATCTAGAAAGCACTCCGGATTATGCAAAAGCAGATGTTGCAGCATCGTTCCAAGAATCAATCGTTGATGTCTTGCTACAGAAATCGTTAGCGGCATGTAAGGCAAGAGGCATTGATTCACTTGTTATCGCTGGCGGGGTAGCGGCCAATTCACGCCTTCGCGCAGTCGCCGAAGAACGCTGCGCCAAGGCCGGGGTCCGCTTGCGGATTCCAAGCCCCGCCCTTTGCACCGATAACGGGGCGATGGTGGCAGCCCTTGGATCGCTGATGGTCTC
>JBEAMT010000050.1:0-7342 GCA_041165825.1 Actinomycetota bacterium
GAGAACTTGCAACTGATCGTAATCAATCGGGGTAATTGAAGTTACAGTTTCTATCTGATTTAGAGTTGCTCGAAGAAGTCGGATATCTTCCTTTGTGGCTTTCTCCGCAGCCCAACCGGAAGCCGGTACTTCTAGGACTTCACGTGCATCAAAAAGCTCATTTAGCCCATGTGTGGTTGCCATCATTGAAGCGCGGAGCTCTTGTGCAACTATAGGTTCCTGAACAAACGTTCCCTGACCATGTTTGATTTGTACAACACCTTGAGCCTGCAAAATATGTAGCGCCTCACGTAGTGAGGGACGACTAACTGCTAAAAGTTCTGCTAACGCTCGCTCTGATGGCAATTTATCGTTGGGCTTTAACTTCTGGATTTCAATTAGTTCCACAAGTTGTGACGCGATGCGAGCAGCGCGTTGCGGAGCAAGAGGAGTAACAGCGCTCATCGATTAACCTTTAACCGCTCCTGCCGTTAGCCCTGCGATAAATGAGCGCTGCATCATTAGATACATGATCACCATCGGAAGTGACGCCACCATCACCGCGGTAAATAGCATGGAGAAGCTAACAAAGTACTCACCGCGATATGCCAACATCGCAAGTGGAAGCGTCTTCTTATCTGATTCTTGGATTAATAAAAGAGGCCAAAGTAAATCATTCCAGTTGATTACAAAAAGGAATATTGCGGTTGCTCCCATAGCAGGACGAGATAGAGGTAGAGCAATTGATCGGTAGATTCGAAGAGGTGATGCTCCATCGACTTCAGATGCTTCATACATATCTCGTGAAATCTCGCGGAAGAATGCAGTCAGAATAAAAATTGAAATTGGCAGAGTCGTAGTTACATTTATAATTACTAAGCCAAAGAATGAGTTAGTTAGACCTAAATCTCTAAATATGTAATAAATCGGCACCAGATTGATCTGAGCGGGAATTGCAAGACCAAGTGCAAAAAGAGTCGCCAGCACCTTTCCGGATATAGTAATCATTCTCGCAATAGCAAATGATGCGAGGCTGGCAAAAAGCAATGTAAATACTACAGATAGCAGTGTGACAACAACGCTGTTTCTGAAGCTAATTTCTAATTCGCTTTCATTTATCAATCGTTGGTAATTATCTAAATTCCAATTTTCTGGAAGAGATAGAGGTTTGTTGTAAACCTCTGAGTCGGTTTTGAAAGAGCCCAAAACAACAATGAGGGAAGGAATAAGAATTAGTGCAGCAAAGAATGTCAGAGAAATTATCCGAGAACTCTTAAAAATCATTTATTTTCCTTACTTCTCATAACGTCCGCCGAAGGCGCGACGCTGCAACCAAGTAATAAGCACCATCGTGGCAACCATGAAAATTGTTTGAGCTGCGGCATATCCAAGGCGAAGTTCATTAAATAAAGTGAAATAAACCAAGGTGCTAAAAATACTAGTCGAGTTATTTGGTCCCGCAGTCGAATTTGTCATTACCATGATCAAATCGAAGGCGCGAAATGATTGAATTGTCGTATAAGCCATCACAACCAAAGTGGTTGGCATCGCCATCGGCCAGGTAATACTTGTGAATTGTTTCCATCGAGTTGCACCATCTACTTCGGCAGCCTCATACAACTCCTTCGGAATTTGCTGTAGACCAGCGATGTAGACAACCATCATCTGTCCGGTGTGAAACCAGACTTGGCTAAAGGCGATAGCGTAAAGAGCGCTACTTTCACTGCCTAGCCAGTTAAGAGCAAAAGAAGGCAATCCAACTTTAGTAAAAAATAAATTAATGGCGCCAAAGTTTGGATCATAGAGAAAGAGCCAAATCATTCCAACGGATACTGAGGAGAGAATTGTTGGAAAAAAGTAAAGAGTTCTTAGAGCAATATTTACTTTGCTGTTTTTTACTAAGAAAACAGCGAATATCAAAGCTAGGGCAGTCTGGAAAATTACGACTAAAAATGTAAACTCAAGATTATTTCCTAAAGTCTTATAGAAAAGATCGTCGTTAGTAAGTAAATTTGTAAAGTTTCTAAATCCGACGTTTTCAGGCTCGGTTATTCCATCCCAGCGCCGTGTGGCAAATTGCAAATTTTGCAGCGCTGGATACAGGTAGAAAGCCAGAAACAGGATTAACGCTGGTGCGCCCATAACATAATAAACAAGCGCATCTTTCTTACGTTTTTTAGGGGTAGCCGGAGAACCGCTCCCACCTTTGGTGGGAGCGGTTCCGGTAGCTAGTTTGGTTTTAATCAGCCAGCCAATTTCTGCTTGATCTGCTTAGAGAAGTCAGGCAGAACATCGTCTGGACTCTTGCCGCCAACGATTTGAATGAGGGCATCCTGAGTCAAATCTGATACTGAAGTATTCAGAATCAAGAATCGTGGAGCCAACATTGTGTTCTTAGCCTGGAAAGCAGATGTATTTAGCAAGTCAACGTTTGATGAGTAATCAACATCGAGAACGTTTACGTGCTGAGTGGTTGCAGTTGCGTAAATCGCAGCAACTGGACCGGTAGCCAAGTATGAAAGGAAGGATTTAGCAATTCGCTGATCCAATGGATTTGACTTGGCGTTTACGCTTAGGTTGAAGGTGTTGTTCATAATTCCTTCAGCGACAACTTTGCCATCTGTTAGAACCATGCTCATCAACTGCATCTTTCCGGTTAGCGCTGGGTTAAGAGTTTTGATTGAACCCATTGAGAATGTACCGGTTGGAAGAATTGGTGACTTTCCAGTTGCGAACAAGTTGTAAGCAGCGGCTTCAGTCACACCTGTTGGGTTATCTGGGAAGCAACCTGCGTTACGTAGCTTGACGTAGATATCGGCCACGCCCTTGAACCAAGTTGAAGTCAGATCAATTTTTCCTGAGTTCAAATCTGCCAAGTTATCTGCAAGTGTTTCGTAGTCTGCAGCGGAGTTCATCAGAGCTGAGTTTGAAATCTGCGCTGCTTGTCCACGTGTTGCTCCTGGCCAAGCCAAAGGAACATATCCCTTGGCCTTAGCATCCTTACACCAAGCGACCCAACCAGTTAGGTTCTTAGGAATATCCCACTTCTCTTTTGCCCAGAGTTCAGTGTTGTAAACCGGGTTGTTAAATAGGTAGTGGTAAGGAACTGCGAGCACGCGTCCCTTTTCAACTCCAGCTGTCAGACCTTTTGCTACGAGATTTCGCTTGACGAAACGTTCGTTTGTTAGATCAGCAGCAAGTCCGCTCTTAACGAAGTCGTTGAAGATTGAACCACGTGCGGCAGCAAATAGTGCAGCCTTTGGATTTGCCAAAATTTGTACACGTGCTGTTGCGTTGTAATCAGTTGTAGTTTTGATTACCTGGGTAATTTTTGTACCAGGGTACTTCGCTTCGTAAGCAGTGATGATCTTTTCGAAGTGAGCTTTATCTTCTGGGCGATAGTGCCAGAATTCAATTGAACCAGCTGGTGGAGCAATTTCCTTGATTGGTGCGCCAAGGCTTGAGCTTAGGCGCACTTTCTGCCAAGTCAGTTTTCCATTTGCTCCAGCTTTGCAAACAAGAGATTTTGAACTTGTTCCAGTCGAAACGCCTTCAACCTTGCAAGCCTTTCCTAAGACTTCTCCAGCTGCAAATGCCGATGGCAATGTTGATACAGCAACTGCGAATGCAACCACAGCTACTGCGCCAAGGCGACGTGCACTAAAGGAAGTCATTCCTTGAGTTTTCATCATTTGTAGTCCTTTGCTAATCGAGGGTTTTAGTTGTTTTACCATTCTGTGAGGGGTATCCCTAACTTCTTTGCCATTTGACGAATACCCGGGCGCACATCTATCCACGAGATGACTAGATGATGCGGATACCCGCCAGTGACTATTCCATTTACTAACGCAGCAGCATCAGGTTGAGTGATCACTGTTGCGGTATTTCCTTGGAAGTGATTGGGAGCAGGGATTGATTCCCCTCGGCTCACAACCATGCGTAAACCCGTGCTATTGCTCGGATCTACATCCCGATCAATACGGAACAGCGTTACTGGTCCAGTCTTGAGCGGAAAATTACCTGCAACGCCTAATTTGCGATTGCAGTGTGTTGTTTGTGTTGCATTCTGTGGATCGGCCGCTAATTTTGTTGCTGCCGATCCGCAATGCCATAGTCGAACTAAACCTTTATCTGCATCTAGATCGACTATATCTACCAGATAGTTTTCATCTGAACCTAGAGATTCACAGACCATCATTGTTACAGCACCCAATACATCGCGTTCGCAAGTTGTAACTGTGCCGCGATCCGAAAGACGGCCTAGCGATGAACAGATGCAAGCGCCCATATCTGTTGGAAATTCGGGCCAGCAACGGATAGCGATCGCATCCAGTGATTCTTCTTCACGCCAAGTATCCAAAGCAACTTCAACACCATAAACTTTCTTTGCTTCATCTACATTTACGGACGATAGTGAAGGTTGGGCCTTTACAGCGTTTGCATATGCTAATTCACGCGCTTCTTCTTTTACTTCTGCAATTCTGCCAAATGCATCTGTAATTGTTATTTGGCGAACATCAAGACCAAAATATTTATTTAATTGCTGACTGTCAAAGAGGCATGGAGTAAATCCAATTGGAGCATCTCCAACAGCACCGATCTTCTTACCCTTTAGCCAAGCAAAAGCTTTTTCTACTTCACCTGCCGGTGCAAATTCTCCGACTATAGATTTTGGAGAAGTTGCCTCAGGAAGTTTGCCGGCGAGCGCATCCTTAATCGCACTTCGAACCTTGGCTTCATTTGCATTACCGTGAATGTGGCGAATTGATTGCCCAACATTCATCAGAGCATGTGCAGCAAGATTTACACCGCACATTGAATTCAGCTTTAGTCTCTCTCCGACTTCACCAGGCTCGCGCATAGACCAACCAAGGATTGGTCCTTTAACTTTTCCAAAGAGTTCGACTGCTGGCGATGCATCGGCAAATGAAGCCATAAACAAAATGTGAAGGTCAGCCGCTGGAAGTTTTACAGCAGCGAGATCTTCAACTGTCATAACTAGTTCACTTGGTCCAACGACTGATGCGCCAAGTTCAGTTAAAAGGGCACGTGCGCTATCGAAGTTGATCTGGGCGCAGGTCAGATCAAAGGTAGGTCGCGCTAACGCGACAAGAGCTACAGTGCTCAATTTGCCTCCAGTGGTAAGACCTCTTGGTGAAGCGTGCCACTGGCGACCTAGTGAGTCAATGGGAAACGGCGATTTTTTCGCTTGTTATGAGACCGTTATGAGCAATGCGAAGGGTTCATCGTTGAAGGATGAAGGGTCTGGTCCGACCATTAACCTCAAAAGTGGGCCAATTTGGATCGTTAGAGAGTAGTTCAACCCCTGATTTGGTCGCCAAAATCGTATCTTCAGCCTTCCAACCTTTACCCGTTGGGTTCCATGCGATTGGTTGATTCTGCGCAATTAACCTAGTTGTTCCTTGATTTGCCGGCCAATCACGAGGCAGGAAGCCAGTCGGCCCGCCTTGGTGATGGTTCTGCCACTCATCTTTATCGAAACCATTTAACGGATAAGCAGCAATCGCGGCGTTAATTGGATCTGAAAATGGCTGACCGACCACAGTGGCATCGAACATGGCCGCCTCAACTTTAAATATTGATTCGTAGCCGTTTAGCTCCTCTTGAGATAACTTCCCAAAGCTGACGATTCTGGTTATTGATGTGATGAGACCTTTATGTTTTGCGCATATTGAGGCCGAGACTCGATCTCCGATTGGAGAAGAGGTCGGTAGCGGATGGCGAAACTTGGTGACTCGCTCTTGCCCGGCAACTCCTAGAAATGCGATCTCTAAATTTGAGCGCCACAAGGAACTGGTAATTAAGGCTGCAACATCAATTTCTCTATCGCTGCTCTTTGCCTCTTTCATGGCATTACCGAGTGCAATTGCTGCTTTAGAACAAATCTCTTTAAATCTAGCGATGTCAGTTTCGATCAAAGATCCTCGAATAATTTCAATCTCTAAGCCTAGATCAATTCGGTCACCACCAAATTGATCTGAACCAACCTTTGAGCCTGATGGAAGCAGAGGATCGCGACCCTGTGACCAAGGCACGGTTTGTACGGAAATTTCTGCAGGAAATTCTTCAGCGATCAAACGAGGCGCTTCTACAACATTTGTAATGGCAATGGCCGAATCTTGCGTGATTATTAGATCAAAGCAAGCAGCGTCGATAGTGGTAGGAACATGGGATCGACCAGCAATAGCCCAAGCTAAATTAGGATTTCGGCGCAAGACCAGAGCTTCGAGGCCTTTTTCTTTCATTAAATCTCGCACTGGCTGCATTCGTAAATTAAAGGCACTCATGGGCCGATGTTACAACTTTGTATCTCTCATTGGAACTGCTACATAGGGTGAAAATTGCTAGGCTTTGTTAACTGAATTTAATGCGCCGTTTGATGATAATGAGTGGAGCACTTAACTAAAATGCCAATCGCTTCCAAACTCTTCAGTGATGGCTTTGACCGTCCCGCCTTAGTATTGGTTCATGGACTAGGTTCTGCTGGAACCATTTGGAAGAGCCTTACTCCTCAACTCCTAAATCACTTTAAAGTAATAACCGTAGACCTTCCCGGTCACGGTTCGGCTCCTATTCATCAAGATGAAAAAGTAGATCCAAAATCACTTGCCCAGGCTATTTTCGAAGAAGTTTCTAAGAAACATGAAATTGATCAATGCCATGTAGCTGGTAATTCCCTTGGTGGCTGGATCGCGCTTGAGATGGGTGCACTTGGTCCAAATAAGGTGAAGAGCGTTACCGCACTCGCACCAGCTGGTTTGTGGCGCACTGCAACTAAAAAAAGATTCCCGCCAAGCCTTGATGCCCGAATTTTGGCAAAGATCTCTCAATACTTTATGAAAACTGCCTATCGAATCGCTCCGCTAAAGGCCCTTGGCTACAAGAAAATAACTCACCTTTGGAGAGAACTTTCCTTTGAATCTTGTCGTGATTCAGTTATAGCTATGGCAAAGGCAACGGGTTATAAACCGTTGTGGAAAGGGTTGCAGAACCAAAGATTTGATTCTGCTATCGACCCTGATGTTGAGGTTGCGATTGTCTTTGGAGATGCGGACCGAACTCTGCCTGAAGAGATCGCGCAAGATAAAAGTATTGCTCCGCCACATTCTGAATGGATAACGGTGGAAAACTGCGCACACGTAATCATGTGGAATTATCCTGATTTAACAGTTGACTTAATTAAACAGACTGCGCAAAAAGCAGAGGCGAAATAAAGTCGTTCTGGTGGCGGGTGAAGGATTTGAACCTTCGAAGGCAGAGCCGGGGGATTTACAGTCCCCTCCCATTGGCCGCTCGGGCAACCCGCCAGGGTCATTCTTTTACGGCGGGCGCAAGATTACCT
>JBEAMT010000051.1:0-19727 GCA_041165825.1 Actinomycetota bacterium
GGCTATAACGTTGCTGAATTCGACGCTGCAGAAGTTGATCTATTCGTTCCAACTGATCGGCAGATGGCGCTTCGCTTCCCTGATCTGCAACTAGGTGCAGCAGTTGAGCGAGATGCGACAAGCGCAAAAAATATTACTGTTGCTACCCAAGGCTCTGCCGGGAGTACTGGTTTTTCCAATGAATCAGGTTTGGTCCATGCACCAGGTTTTGAAGTTGCTGTTGTGAGCACTTTAGGGGCTGGTGACGTTTTCCACGGAGCGCTGCTCGCGCAGGTAATTCAGGGTTACAAACTTGCGGATGCGCTACAGCGCGCCAACGCAGTAGCCGCACTCTCATGTCTGGGCCTTGATGGTCAATCGATGATTCCAAATACATCAGAGCTAAATTCATTCCTTAAGGAGAGATCATGAGAGCACCACTTACTAAGTTAGCTAGACCATCAGGTGCTTTAGCAATGGTTGCTGTTGATCAACGTGAGGCTTTACGTGGAATGTTTGCAGCACATCAGAGCACACCGGTTCCTGACTCGCAGTTGACCCAGTTTAAGGTGGATGTTGCACGTGAGTTATCTCCTTATGCATCTGCTCTATTAGTCGATCAAGAGTTTGGAATTGATGCGATTATCAATCAAGGTGCACTCAAGGATTCTTGCGGATTAATCGCTGCCGCTGATTTACTGGTAGGTCCTGCAGGTGGTGCGGCTACCGATACCGCAGTTGATCCTGATGTAGATCCAATCAGAATGCGAGATATCAATAGCGTTGGATTGAAGTTCTTGGTGTTATGGCGCAACGATGAATCACCTGAAAGTAGAGCCAAACTTGTTGCCGAATTTAACAAGTTGTGTGAAGTATCTGGGCTGCCATCTATTATCGAAATTATTGTGAAACCACCAACTGATTCTTCAAGATCTTTTGATCGCGAAGAAGAGTTAATTACCGCCGCACGCGAGGCAGCTTCCTGGAAACCAGATTTATATAAAGCAGAAGTTCCCTTCCATGGTGAAGGAGATCTCTCACTAGTAACCAAAAACGCTGAACGAATTTCAGAGGCAATTGGATCTCCCTGGGTAGTACTTTCCAACGGGGTTAAGCAACCATTTTTCAACGATGCAGTTAAAGCTTGTGCAATTGGAGGAGCCAGCGGATTCCTCGCCGGCCGCGCAGTTTGGGCAGACATTGTTGGTGCCCCTGATATCCCAAAGGCGCTGCGCGAAATCTCTATTCCGCGGTTGGAAAAACTCGCTGAAACTGTAGATACTTACGCAAAGCCGTGGAGTAGTTGGTAATTAACCCCAAAGCTCTTTAATTTCAACGACACGACCTTCGTTAATACTCTTATGAGCAGCCAGGCCGGTAACAACGCTTGTGACTCCATCAAGCAATGTGACTTCAGCTGGGGTTGAATTAAGAATCGCATCGCGGAACTTAACGTGTTCAATATATGAAGCGCCATAATGATGTCCCATATATTTCACATCGTAATTGTGAACAATCTTTACTTCACTACCACGAGCCCGGCTAGCACCGCTGGCCCAGTTGGAGAGATCGCCAACTGAATCGCGACGTGACGCTTTAACTGTTTGTGACGGCAAGAATGATTCAATTTTTCCCTTATCTCCTACGATAGTTAAAATCTCTTTATCAAAAGATCCCTCACCGAACATGCAAAGATCGAGCATTCCACGAGCACCACTGGCATATTCAAGAATTACATATGCGTTATCAAGCATATTTGCTTGCACTCCGCCGTAATTCTCATCAAGATGGTTAACACTCTGTCCGCCAGAGGCAAAGACTCTGATTGGTTGTTCGCCTAAAACCAGATCCATCAAATTGAAATAGTGGCAACATTTTTCAACCAGCGTTCCGCCGGTACGTTCTGTAAAACGATTCCAGTTATCAATCTTTGGATAAAAAGGCTCTCTATGTTCACGGATAGATATTTGATGAATCCTTCCGGCATCGCCTTCTTTTGCTCTAAAAATTGCTTCATTGACAGGTGGCATGAATCGATATTCCAAACCCATCCATGTCATAGCGCTGCGCTTGGCATCCCATTCAAGGATTGATTTCAAATCTGAAATAGTTGTCGCAAGCGGTTTTTCAACAAAGACGGCGATATCGGTAGCGAGCGCATCCTTTAATACATCGGCATGCGTGTCATTTGGGGTCGCAATTACAACGGCGTCGATTAACCCTGAGTCTAAGAGCGCGCGATGATCGCTAAAGACCTTGGCCCCCGGAACCATTTCCAGGGCCGCATCGACGGAGGGCTTGTGTGGGTCGCTGATTGCGGTGACCGTTGCGCCACCCATCACCTTAATGTTGGAAATATGCTCGCGCCCCATGCTGCCAACGCCGATTACTCCATACCGAAGCTCGCTTTTCATAGCCACAGGTTAGACCACTGGGGAATATTTGGGCAGGGGGGTAGACGAAATACGCTCATCTGTCCTAGACTCCCACAAGAGGTCAGACCACTACCCCTTTTATGCGAGAGAGGAAAGTCAGATATGGCAATTACGCCACCGCAATATCTGCTCCATCACGATGGTGACAATGTCGCCGTTGCAATGGCGGATATGCAACCAGGAACTCTTCACGGGCGATCCGTGAAAGAAGGAACAGAGAGCACCGCGATCTTAAATCACGCGATTCCGCTCGGCCACAAATTTGCCCTTGCAGATATTGCAGAAGGCGAAGCGATTATTAAATACGGAATCAAAGTTGGTCTCGCATCAGCTGCGATCAAAAAAGGCGATTACATTCACACACACAACATGAGGAGTTATCGATGGGAAGCAAGCCGCGCTTAATGGGATACCGCCGCGAAAACGGCGCTATGGGTATCCGCAATCACGTCATAATTTTGCCCCTAGATGATCTTTCAAATGCTGCAGCTGAAGCTGTAGCGAAGGTAATTCCAGGCACCCTTGCACTGCCACATGCTTTTGGCCGTTTGCAGTTCGGTGAAGATCTAGAGCTAACTTTCAATACGTTAATTGGTACAGGCGTTAACGCAAACGTTGCTGCTGTAGTTGTTATCGGTATCGAACCAAAGTGGACACAACGCGTTGCTGATGGAATTGCCAAGACCGGCAAGCCTGTTGCTGCATTTTCTATTGAAGGAAAAGGTGATCTCCAAGTAATTCAGGAAGCTAGCCGCGTTGCCGCAATGTTCTTGCAAGATGCATCTGGCCTAGTCCGCGAAGAAGCCGAAATGGGCGACATGATTATGTCGATCAAGTGCGGTGAATCAGATACAACTTCAGGACTTGGCTCTTGCCCAACAACTTCACAAGCGGTCGATCGCTGGGTAGCGGCAGGCGGAACCGTATTCTTCGGTGAAACTTCTGAGCTAACTGGTGGCGAACACTTGATCGCCGACCGATGCATCGATGATGCTTGCCGTAACTTGTTCCAAACAACTTACGACAACTACATCAAGGTAATTGAAGCAACTGGTGCAAACCTTCTAGGTTCACAGCCAACGCAAGGCAACATTGCTGGCGGGCTAACAACTATTGAAGAGAAGGCTCTTGGAAATATCGCTAAAACTGGTTCAGTTCCAGTCGTTGGTGTACTTAAGCCAGCTGAAGCGCCAGACCCAAAGAAGAAGGGCCTTTACTTCATGGACTCTTCTTCAGCAGCGGCAGAGTGCGTAACTCTGATGGCAGCAGGTGGAGCAGTTATCCACTTGTTCCCAACTGGTCAAGGAAATGTGATCGGTAATCCAATCATTCCTGTTTTGAAATTGACTGCAAATATCAAGACAGCAAACTCAATGACCGAGCACATCGATCTCGATGTTTCTGGTCTATTGCGTTACGAATACGACTTAACCAAGGCTGGCGACAT
Organism: Actinomycetota bacterium; assembly: GCA_041165825.1. Lineage (GTDB taxonomy): Bacteria > Actinomycetota > Actinomycetes > Nanopelagicales > Nanopelagicaceae > Planktophila. Next base: position 3,862 of record JBEAMT010000051.1, read on the forward strand.
GATGATGGATGTCATTAACCAAACAGTTAACGGACGTCTTTGCAAGGCTGAAGTTATGGGCCACCGTGAATTTACTTTCACGAAGTTGTATATCTCTGCATAATGATTCTCATCTCTGAAGATGTATGGGGAACTCCCTTCCAGAAGCTGGAGGGGAGTTTTCCCATTGTTAGAAATGACGATCTCTGGAACAACGTTGCTGAGTTAAGGAATTCGCTCAAAGAGGCAACTGCGCTAGTTGTAAGAAATAGAACCAAAGTAACTGCAGATGTAATTGCAGCTGCACCAAAGCTAAAGGTAATTGCGCGCGCCGGTGTTGGTTTAGACAATATAGATATCAAGGCAGCCGATGCCGCAGGTGTTGTAGTTGTTGCTGGACTCGGCGCGAACGCGGTCAGTGTTGGCGAACTAACTTTAGGTTTAGCTCTTTCATTGTTACGAAATATCCCAGGGCACGACCAAGTCACGCGCGAAGGCCAATGGATACGTACTCCAGGGCGCGAGCTATCTGGCTTAACTTGGGGGCTACTTGGATGTGGCGCAACTGGATTAGCCACCGCAAAGTTATTGCAAGGATTTGAATGCAAAATGATCGGCTTCGACCCTTACGCGAAAAATCTCAGCGGGATTGAATTGAAATCTTTTGAAGATGTTTTAAAAGAGAGCGATGTGCTCAGCATACATATGCCATCTACACCTGACACCAATGGCTCCATTAACTCGAAAACTTTGAAGTTGATGAAGCCAGAGGCCGTATTGGTAAATGTGGGGCGCGGTGAAGTTATCAATGAATCTGATTTAATTGAAGCGTTAAAGTTCAAGGTAATTGCGGGAGCTGCCCTAGATGTGCGCGCTCAAGAACCGCCCGTTAAAGCCGAAATGGAAGAAATCACAAATCTGATTTTGACCCCACATGTTGCTGGTATTACTAAAGAAAGTCAGTTACGCATCAACGAAATTTTGGTTTCCAATATTGCAAAAGTTTTAAAGAGTGAACCTGCAACTCATGCCGTTGGTGCGCTGAAAGAGAGCAGTAAATAATGGCGCAACTAACTGTTGGCTCAGCAATTGAAAAAGCAAAGTTGCTATTGGTTGCAACCGGAGTTCCTGAATCCGAAGCAGAAACAACGGCGCGATGCATCGTAGCCAGCGACCGTTGGGGAATTGGCAGCCATGGTTTGATGAGACTTCCTTTCTATCTTTCGCGCTTGCAAGCAGGTGGAATTAAGGCTGACGCAAAGTTAAAGGTAGTAACAGATCTACCCAGCCTGGTTGTCTTTGATGGAGATGATGGTCTTGGCCATTGGCAGTTGCAGAAGGCGGCAGAAGTTGCAGCAGAACGCGCTGCGATAAATGGAATTTCCGCAGTTGGTGTTGGGAGTTCAAATCATTGTGGTGCTCTTGGAATTTATGTTTGGCCGATGATTAATCGTGGGCAAGTTGGAATCGCATTTAGTACTGGCCCAGCGGTTATGCCACCTTGGGGTGGAAATTCTGCGCTGCTTTCGACTTCACCGATTGCTGCGGGTATTCCAACGAATCCGCCTACTGTTGTCGATCTAGCAACTAGCGCAGTTGCACGCGGAAAGATTCAAGCAAAGGCGCAAGCAGGTGCCGCACTTGAACCTGGCTGGGCATTTACAAAAGATGGCGCACCAACCACAGATGCAAAAGAGGCACTTGCCGGAATGCTTGCACCACTCGGTGGAGTTAAAGGTTATGCAATTGCAGTACTTGTTGAATCGCTAACCGGAATGTTGGTTGGCCCATCACTGTCAAAAGATATTCCAGATATGTTCGCAAGTGAGCAAGATGCTAATCCACAGAAAATTTCACATTTTATTATCGCTATAGATAGCGCAAAACTTTCGGTAGATGGCGAAAACTCAAGAACTGCTGATTTTGCAAGGGCTGTCTCTGATGCAGGAGGACGTTTACCTGGCTCAAATCGCTCTAATCCAGAACGTCCCGATACAGCAGAAAACATTACGATCACTGATCAAGTTGCTGATCAGCTGGCGCAATGGTCAACGAAGTTAGGGATCTAAATGGTTAAGAGCCTTCCCGGTTTAGGACTGATTGCTGTAATTGTTGGAGTTGCATTTTTAATCAATGACTTTCAACCAGCGATAAGCCCACTAGCGCTATGTGTTGCATTCGGATTTGCGGTTGCAAACTTTGGTAGGTGGCCAAGCTTTGCCGCTGCCGGAACTAGTTTGGCTAGCAAAAAATTGATGCGAATCGGTGTTGCGCTTTTGGGAGCGCAAGTAAGCGTGCTCTCACTAAAGGCAATTGGCCTAAAAGGTGTACTAACTGTCCTACTAGTTGTCACATTAACAATTTTTGGAATCTTGGCTTTATCTAAATTATTTAAAATGAGTGGTGAGCTTGGACTTTTAATCGGGGTTGGCTTTGGAGTATGTGGTGCAACCGCTGTTGCTGCGATACGTCCGCAAACGCGCGCTACCGAAGAAGAAACTTCATATGCAATCGCTTTGATTTCGCTCTGCGGAACCCTTTCTATTTTTACGCTTCCATTCATTGGCCATCTCATTGGGCTTAGCGATCAAACTTTTGGAGCATGGGCTGGTGCTGCGGTACACGATGTTGGACAGGTAATTGCGACCGCATCCGTATGGAGCGATGAAGCGGTGCAATCTGCAGTCGTGATCAAATTGGCGCGAGTATGTATGTTGGCACCAATAGTTCTAATCCTTTCGATTCGCCACCGCCGCTACCTAACTTCAGTTGCGATGCAGAACGAAAAAGATGGAATAGCGGTTAGTACCAAGACAAATAAAGTGCCACTGATTCCATTCTTTGTAATTGGCTTTATTGCAGTTGCAATTATCCAAAACGCCTTTGATATTCCCGAAGGTATCCACAGCGCCATTGTTCTGCTCAGCAAGGTGCTACTTGGCGCAGGCTTAGTTGCCTTGGGCTCAAGCGTTCGTTGGAAATCAATACGCGCAATTGGTCCGCGCCCGATGGTCATAGGGTTGCTTGCCTGGGTTATTGTGGCCGGCGTCGCCTTAGCGGCAGTTCGAATTACTGGTCTTTAAGAAGGTAATGCACCATTAGTTTTAAAAATTCTAATTTAATTCATAGCGATGGTGATAAGTTCAAGACCTTGAATAAGGAGTAATTAAATGTCTAGCGGGTTCGAAGCGATTTTCTGGAAAGACAACGAGATTGTCTTGCTTGATCAAACACAGATTCCAATTTCTGAGACATATATTTCTTATGAAGAACTAGCTCCGTATATCGAAGCGATTCAAAGGCTGGTTGTGCGAGGTGCTCCCGCTCTTGGTGTAGCCGGTGCGTATGGAGTTGTACTAGTTATTGATGAAGCAGCTCGAAAAGGCCATTCGGCAAGCGAGCTAGAACATAACCTTGATTTGCTTCGCGATGCGCGTCCTACGGCAGTTAATTTAGCCTGGGCGGTTGAAAAGATTCGTAAACATCTTCCAGAAGGCCGCGATGCAGTTCTTGCAGCTGCACATAAATTAGCAAGTGAAGATAAGCAATCAAGTACCGATATGGGAAATATCGGCGCAGATTGGCTGATCAAAAAACTAGGCAGCAAACCAATGACTCTTTTGACTCATTGCAATACTGGATCATTGGCAACAACTGGTACTGGCACAGCCCTCGGAGTTATTAAAGAATTACACAAGCGTGGAAATGTTAAAGAAGTTTATGCAGATGAAACTCGTCCTTTGCTACAAGGATCGCGTTTGACTGCATGGGAGTTAATGAAATCTGGAATTCCTTATCGCATCGAACCAGATGGTGCGGCAGCGATGGCAATCCTGAGCGGTCGCATCGATGCTGCACTTATCGGAGCAGACCGTATTGCTAAAAATGGTGATTCTGCAAACAAAATTGGTTCACTCAGCGTCGCACTCGCTTGTCACGCTGCTGGAATTCCATTCTTAGTTGTGGCTCCCGAATCAACCGTTGACCGCGGTATCAAAAGTGGAAGTGAAATACATATTGAAATACGCGCAGATGAGGAGCTAACTCATTTCAAGGGAATCCAAGTCGCACCATTAGGAGCCAAGACATTTAACCCTGCTTTTGATGTAACACCAGCAAAGTACATAAGTGCAGTAATAACCGAGAAACAATCCTACGAAATAGCAGAAGGCCAAACACTATGAGTGATCTAAAGCCATTACACGACTTAGTTGCACGTTCCCAAAAGATTGGTGCCGATCAATCAATGGTTGTTTATGGTGGTGGAAACACTTCAAGTAAAGGTGAGATTAAAGATCACCTAGGTCGCTTGAAGAAGGTTCTCTGGGTTAAAGGCTCTGGCGCCGATATGCAGTACGCCGTGGATCGTGATTACCCAGCGCTTTACCTTGAAGAGCTACTGGCGCTACGTAATTTTGACGCTTTAGATGATGACACTATGGTGGATTACGTAACTCGTGCACTAGTTGATCCAACTTCACGTCGGCCTTCAATTGAAACTTTGCTACATGGATTTCTGCCAGCAAAACATATTGATCATGTTCATGCTGATGCGATCTGTGCACTTACAAATCATCCGCAAGGCGAAAAAGCTGTGCGTGAAGCACTTGGTGAAGAATTTGCCTATGTTGATTGGATCCGTCCTGGCTTTGAACTTTCAAAACTGGTCGGTGGCTTGGGAGATTTTGCTGGCGTAGTTCTTGCTCACCACGGGTTAGTTGTCTGGGATGAAGATTCAGATCGTTGTTACCAAAAGACTCTAGATGCTGTGGCTTTAGCCGATAAATACCTAGATTCGCTAAATAAGAGGCCGAAATCTAATTTCCAACATCAAGATCTGCCAGATGAAGAGATAAAGGATTTGCTTCTTAAGTTGCGTGGAACCCTCGGTAAGAAGCAGTTGCTTCGAACAGATACTCGTTTAGCAGAAATTGCGGCACGCCCAGACCTTAAGAAAGTACTGGCTCTTGGCGCATCTAGTGCAGATCACATGTTACGTATCCGCCCTAAGTCAGCAACAGTTACTTTGGAAGATACCGAAACCGGAATCAAGGAATTTCGTGAAAATTACAGCGCATATTTCGAAGCTAACAAATCGCTACTTCCAGCCGGATACACCAGCCACGGAAATGATCCACGAGTGATTCTTGTGCCGGGAGTCGGCGCAGTAACTGCCGCAACAACAATGAAAGAGAATGTCATGTTGGCCGACATCGCAACTCATACCCACAGCGTGGCAGCTCGCGTAATTGATGTATTTGGCGACGGTGACACAATCTCTGATGCAGAAATCTTTGGTTTTGATTATTGGCCAATGGAACTCTTCAAGTTGAAAAATAAACCTGCTCCAGCTCAGCTAGACGGACACATAATTATTGTGACTGGTGCTGGCAGCGGAATTGGACGAGGCGTCGCACTTGAGCTCGGAAAACGTGGCGCTCATGTTGTACTTGCAGATATTGAAGAAAAAGGACTACTAGAAGTGGAAAAAGAGTTTGCGGAAAACAAATGCAATCCTCCTCTACTTGTTTTAGGTGACCAGTCGAAAGAAGCGGATGTTCATGCAACTGTTACAAAAACGATCAAGCACTTCGGTGGACTTGATGGAGCTGTAATTAACGCTGGAATTGGAATTAGCGACAAACTTGAAGATCTCGATGTAGAAAAATGGCGTCGTGGATTAGACATCAATTTAACCAGCGCTTTCATGTTGACTAAAGAAGCGATGAAAGTAATGCGTAAACAAAAGATGGGCGGATCCATCGTTTACATAGCCAGTAAGAACGCCTTCGCCCCAGGTGCTGGTTTCGGTGGATATTCAGTTAGCAAGGCTGGGATGTTGCAACTCATGAGAATCGCATCACTTGAAGGTGGAAAGGCTGGCATTCGCTTCAATGGAATTAATCCAGATGCAGTCTTCGATAACAGCAAGTTGTGGGAAGGCGGTATTCGCGAACAACGTGCAGCTGCACATGGTGTGAAACCAGAAGAACTTGAAGACTTCTATGCATCGCGAAATTTGCTAAATGCACGCGTAAGAAGCATTGATGTGGCCCGTGCGGTCGCATTTTTCTTAAGTGATGAATCTTCACGCACAACCGGAAGTGTTATCGCCGTTGACGGTGGTGTTGCAGCCGCATTTCCTAGGTAGATAATTGTCTATGGAAAATGGGGAGGCGTTTAAAGTGGATCGGATTTTTGTAACCTACAGATTCACTGGCGAAGACCCAAAGTCGATTGCGGATGTCATTCGTGCTGAACAGACGATCGAATTTCCATATGAATTAGCACCTGCTTGGATCCAGCAAGAGGTGGTTGGAAAAATAGAAGAAATTTCATCAACGGATAAATTAAGCCACTTGATCACTATTTCTTATAACCCTGATGTGACTGGGGGAGAGTTAAACCAATTTCTAAATGTCCTTTGGGGAAATGTTTCGTTATTTCCTGGTGTAAAAATTGTCAACTTAAAACTTCCCGATTCTTTTCTTGCCAGATTTACTGGCCCACGTTTTGGAGTTAGCGGATTACGTAAACTACTCGGAGCAGAAGCTCGACCGCTTGTTTCTACTGCGTTAAAGCCAATGGGATCTGATGCCAATACTCTGGCTGAAATGGCGCGCACATTAGCTTTAGCAGGATTTGATTTGATTAAGGATGACCACAGCCTGGCAAATCAGCCTTGGGCAACTTGGAAAGATCGAGTCACTTTAATCTCTCGTGCAGTCAGACAAGCTAACGAGGTAACTGGTGGAAATTCTGTTTACGCGCCAAGCCTAAATCTTCCATTCGATCGAATAATTGAAGCGGCGCACACTGCAAAAGATTTGGGTGCCGGCGCTCTTCTAATTTTACCTGGCATCACTGGTTTTGATTCGCTACGTAAAATTGCAACAGATGACGCAATTGCACTTCCGATTCAGGGCCATCCTTCAATGTTGGGATCACTTATAACTTCTCAATCTGAAGGAATTTCTCACGGAATCGTTCTGGGAACTCTAATGCGGCTTGCTGGGGCTGATATTACGATTTTCCCAAACATTGGTGGACGTTTCGCCTTCACCAGCGAGCACTGCTCAGATATCACAGCACGTTCGCGCGAAAAATTAGGCGAATTAAAACCGATGTTGGTATCTCCCGCTGGCGGAATGAATTTAGAGCGAATTCCAGAGATGATAAAGATGTACGGCAATGACAGCGCGTTACTTATTGGTGGAGCGCTTTCTCGCGGAAACTTGGCAGATAACGCGGCTCGCATGTGCGAATTGGTGCGCGCCTACTAAACTTAGCCACATCATGTGGAAGAAGATAAAAAAGTTATTTGCCGACCGTCGCGTATGGGTCCGCCAGATTCTGGTTGCCGGATTGGCTGGGGCAGTTGCTTGGCAAGTCGGTGATTTACTGGTCGAAGATGGCGGCGTTGTTGCTGCAATCGTCTGCACCTTATCTATCCGCATTTCCCTTCATAAATCGGTTCGAGAAGGCTTTGGCCAGATAGTCGGAACCGCCATTGGTGCCTCAGTCGCGCTGTTAAATGTTTCAATCTTTGACTTTGGTTTTATCGCCGTTGGTTTAACAGTTATCTTCTGTGCAGTTGTCGCGCGCGCCCTTCACTTAGGTGAAGTTGCCTCTGTCAACGTTCCGGTAACCGCGCTGATTGTTATTGGTCCCGGAATCAGCGGCACGACTGCGGCGCACCGCTTGGGTTCAACGCTAATTGGCGCAGCCATTGCGATTGTTTTTTCTTACTTCTCTCATGCAAAAACTCCCGTGGGTCGGGCTATTGATCAGATCACCGATGTCTCGGCCAAAGCTGCAGCACTTCTCGCTAGCATGTCTGAAGGAGTCGCCGCCGGTTATACCCAGAAAGAAGCCGGCAACTGGTTAGCTAAAGCGCGCTTGCTAATGGAGGCAGTACCTGCAATTCGCGCCCAATCTGTTGAAGCACGTGGACATGCACGTTGGTTTCCAACAGCTGAAAAAGATGAAGCTGAGGAAGTTTATCTTCAAGGTATTGCTATCGAGCACACGCTTGTACAAGTCCGCACAATTGCCCGCACCCTCTTTGATTCAGCGGTCAGCGGTGGCATTGCCGATTCCACAAAGAAACAGATTGCTGTTGCGCTCTCTGCAGCGAGCTATGCCATATCGGCCAAGATTGATGAAGATGAAGAATTTGAAACAACGACAACTGCAACTGATGACGCACGTGAGGCAGGTGCCGCACTCGCCGAAACACTTATCGAAGATGCTAAAGATGTCGATCAAGAACAGATCATTCGTGGATTGTCGATGGTGGCTAATATCGAGCGCATCGCAGATTCTCTTGATCAGAACTCTCCTGCTTTAAAGGATGTGATCACTCCAGATGAGCCAGCCCACGCAAAAGTGATGGCGGTATCTCCGATTGATCAGACTTTGAAGCTCAACAAGCGCATTACCAAGCGGGTTAGAGGAGTTTTCCGGAAGTACTTCTAGGAGATGGCGATTTGCCATATACCCCTAGGGGTATGCTAGTCTAACTCCCTAAGCGCTCAAAAAAAAGGAGTTAGTTATGTGTTCTCGAGTTACTTGCCAAATATGCAAGAAATACACCTGGTCAGGCTGCGGTCAGCACATTGATGATGCTCTTGCCGGTGTTCCAGAAGATCAAATTTGTAAGTGTCAGGGATAAAGATGGCCAAAGCATCTCCAACTCATATCCTGCAAGATCAAGATCAAATTGATGCGATCGCAAAGCGTATGAAGCGCGCCCAAGGCCAGATGGGTGCCGTCGTTCGCATGCTCGAAGAAGGCCGAAACTGCGAAGACGTGGTTATGCAGCTCGCAGCGATAAACAAGGCAGTCACAACTTCTGGCTTCACCTTGATTTCAGCAAGTCTCAAAGAATGTATTGAAGAAAATCAAAATAACAGCCAAGTGGTCACAGAAAAGCTACAGAAGCTTTTCTTAAGCTTGGCATAAAGGAAACCATGAAAAAGAAATTAGTAATTATTTTGAGTTCGCTCCTACTCCTTTCTGCATGCAGTTCTGCATCAGATGGAGATTTAAATGCCCAAGAATTTCAAGCGAAGACCCAAGAAGCGGGCGTAATTACGCTAGATGTTCGTACCCCGAGTGAGTTCATGGAAGGGCATTTGGTAAATGCCGTAAACATTGATGTTGAGAATCCTAGTTTTGCGTCAGAAATTGCAAAGCTAGATAAATCAGCGACTTATGCGGTGTATTGCCGAAGCGGACGTAGATCTGCCAACGCGATCTCAACGATGAAAGATGCGGGATTTACCAACATGTTTAATCTAAATGCTGGCGTCCAAGAGTGGGCTCAAGCAGGACTTCCATTGGTAACAAATTAATGAAAATAGTAATAATTGGTGGCGTTGCAGGCGGAATGTCTGCAGCAACGCGCGCTCGACGTTTAGATGCCAGCGCTGAAATTATCGTTCTTGAAAAGAGCGGACACGTTTCATATGCAAACTGCGGCCTTCCATATTATGTAGGTGGAGTTATTGAAGAAGAGAAAGACTTACTTCTTCAAACCCCAGAAAGCCTGCATGCGCGCTTTCGCTTAGATGTTCGTATCTCCAGTGAAGTTTTCGCTATAAATCGAGTCAATAAGACGGTATCAGTTCGCAATCTGCTTACTAAAGAACTTTCTGAGATTAGCTATGACAAATTAATCCTCAGTCCTGGTGCTTCACCGATTGTGCCTCAAATCCCTGGTGTCGAGCGCGCAATGACTCTACGTACCGTTGAAGATGTGGATCGCTTAACCAAACAAGTGAACGAAAAGCCGGCAAACGCTGTAGTTATCGGTGGAGGATTCATTGGCGTAGAGATCGCCGAAAACTTAATTCATCGCGGAATAAAGACTTCTCTAGTTGAAGCAATGCCACAGGTTCTTGCACCGCTTGATCCAGAGATGGCATCACTCGTTGCAAAGGAGATGGCGCTGCAGGGAGTTGAACTGCATCTTGCGGATGGAGTATTAACTATCGATCCAAAAACGGTAACTCTGACAAGTGGTGTGGTGTTACCTGCAGATTTAGTAATCCTTGCAATCGGCGTTCGCCCAGATACGTCTCTGGCAAAGGCAGCGGATATCAAGGTTGGTACACGTGGTGGGATTGAAGTTGATGACTTTAATCGAACCAGCGATCCAGATATCTACGCGGTTGGCGATGCTGCTGAAAAAGTTGATGCTCTTGATGGCGAGGCAACACTTGTTCCACTTGCTAATTTAGCCAACCGCCATGGTCGTGTTGCAGCGGATCATATTTCAGGGTTAATTACACGACCTGTAAAAACTATCGGTACTGCCATTGTTAAAGTCTTCGACTTAATGATTGCTACGACTGGCTGGAATGAGAAGCGGTTATCTGCCGATGGCCGCCCATTTATGGCAATTCACACCCATCCAAATTCGCATGCCGGATATTACCCAGATGCTAAGCAGATGGCTTTAAAACTTCTATTTGATCCAACAACTGGAGATATACTTGGCGCACAAGGAGTAGGAATCGAAGGTGTAGATAAGCGCATTGATGTAATTGCCACAGCCATCCGTGGAAACATTACAGCGCCAGAACTAGCAGATCTAGAACTCGCATATGCACCACCATTCGGCTCAGCCAAAGATCCAGTAAACATGTTGGGCTATATCTCGGAAAATCTAATTTCCGGATTACTGGAAACTGCGCAATGGAATCAGATCGATACTTTCATCGAAAAAGGTTTTGATCTAATTGACGTTCGCTCTTCTGAAGAATTTTCCAGAGGCTCTATTCCAGGTGCTGTCAACATGCCAATTGATGAGATTAGAGATCGAATTTCTGAACTAGCAAATAAGAACATTTTGGTTAACTGCCAAGTCGGTCAACGTGGACACACCGCAACCATGTTGCTCAAGGAACTCGGATTTAAAGCAGTAAATCTTGATGGGGGATACCTCACCTGGAGTAATTCACCAATCGCAAATAAGGAGAAAGCACATGTGTAGCCGTACAACTTGTAGAAAATGCGGAAAGCCCTCATGGTCTGGATGTGGAAACCATATTGAAATCGCACTTAAAGGCGTACCAAAGAGTGAACGCTGCCAAGGCCATGCCAATGATCCAAAAGAACCTGGATTTTTCTCTAAGTTATTTCGCAAGTAGTCTGGGCTAATGAAAGCAATTCAGATCAACAAATTCGGTGGCCCAGAAGTACTAGAACTAGTAGATCTACCAGATCCGACTCCAAATGAATCTGAAGAGTTAATTGATGTTACCTGTATCGGAATTAACTACGCCGATACCCACCAAACTGAGAACTCCTATCTTTCGAAGCAGGAGCTTCCGTTGATTCCTGGTTTGGAAGTTGTTGGCAAGACACAATCTGGTCGACGTGTATTGGCAAGTGCAAGTTCTGGGGGATACGCCCAGAAAGTTATTGCACATAAAGCGATGTGCGTTGATATTCCAGATTCAGTTAGTGACAGACAAGCTGTAGCTATGTTGGTTCAGGGAACAACGGCTTGGCATATCTTGAAAACTATGGCACATGTTAAGCCTGGTGAAACTGTTGTTGTGCAAGCAGCCGCAGGTGGAGTTGGCTCAATTGCGATTCAACTAGCAAAAATGTGGGGCGCAAAGGTTATTGCCGTTACTTCAAGTGATGCCAAGAATGATTTAGCTAAATCACTTGGTGCAGATGCAGTTGTCGATGCAAATTCACCAGATCTTCCTGCTGCGATGATGGCAGCAAATGGTGGAAAGAAAGTAGATATTGTTTTAGAAATGGTTGGCGGAAAAACTTTCGATGCCAGCCTTGAAGTACTTGCACCTTTTGGTCGGTTAATTACCTACGGAATGGCTTCACGAACTGCACCAACTCCAATTCATCCAGGAACGCTGATGGGTGGAACAAAAACTGTTGCAGGTTTCTGGTTGGCTCATTGCTTTGGCAAAAAAGAGTTAATGGGAGATGTTTTAACCGAGCTATTTGCGCTGATTTCATCAGGTGCACTAAAACCAGTAATAGGTGCAACTTATGGTTTATCTGAGGCAAAAGCCGCTCATGAAGCGATGCTGTCTCGGGCTACAACCGGCAAAGTTACGCTTGATCCTGCTCGCTAATTTTTAACTTTCCACGCACCTGTCGTACACTCACACCTCTACCTATTGCCCCCCTAGCTCAGTCGGTAGAGCGTTTCCATGGTAAGGAAAAGGTCACCAGTTCGATTCTGGTGGGGGGCTCGAAAGTGCACAACCCTTGGCGGGGTAGCTCAGCTTGGTAGAGCAAGCGGCTCATAATCGCTGTGTCGTGGGTTCAAATCCCGCCTCCGCTACTAGTTCAACCAGCAGTCGGCAATTAAATAAGCGTGAATTTCGCGCAATGAGATCGCTCAGGTAACCTAAGCGCCTCGCAATAAATGGGTACCAAACGGGTACGAAACAGATAAAAGGAGCAAGACCATGGCAAGCAAGAGCGCGGACGTTCGTCCAAAGATCACCATGGCATGCGTTGATTGCAAAGAGCGCAACTACATCACAAAGAAGAACCGCCGCAACGATCCAGACCGTATGGAACTCAAGAAGTTCTGTCCACGTTGCAAGTCTTCAACTCTTCACCGCGAAACTCGCTAATGCTCGCACCCGATTCTGTCGGGCGCACCTTCGCTGGTGCTGATTCAATCTCTATTTCGCAAACAGAAATCGATGCCTTCGCTGCCGTAATTGGCGAGACCGATACTTCTATTGCACCCCCAACTTTTACTATCCGTATCTCTTTAGATCAATTTCAAAACATTCTCACCCAACCTGAAATCGGTTTGGACTGGTCACGCCTTGTCCACGGCGATCAAAAGTTTGAAATCTTCGCACCAGTTAAGGCCGGGGATTCACTTAGCTGCTCGGCAACTATCGAGAGCTACCGTGTCGCTGCTGGAAATGAAATCGTTAGCGTTCGCTCTGACCTACATCGCGGTGCTGAATTAGTTGTTTCATCTTGGTCAACTTTGGTGGTGCGCGCATGAGATCAAATATCGAAGTTGGCTTCGCAATTCCAGAACGAGTTGTTCTCATAGATCGTCAGATGCTTAAGGCCTATGCCGATGCTTCAGGTGATCAAAACCCGATTCACCAAAATGAAGAATTCGCGCTCTCGGTAGGTCTACCAAATGTAATTGCCCACGGAATGTTGACTATGGCGCTCGTCGGTAAATATGTAACTGATTGGTCTGGTGGTACAGCCAGCGTTAAAGAATTCGGCGCTCGCTTTATCAAGCCGGTGATCGTGGCCGCTGGTGAGAAAGTTGATTTAACTATCAACGGCACCGTAACCGAAGTTTCGGGAGATCAAATCAAAGTAGACCTCGTTGCAACTTCTGCCGGTGTAAAAGTGCTGGGTATGGCCAAGGCTGTCGTAGTTAAGAAATGACAGCGAAGAGTAAAGAAGAGTTAGCGCAAGAAAGACTCGATGCGCGTGCCGCCAAGGATTTTGCAAAGGCTGATCAACTACGCGATCAGATTGCCGCACTTGGCTTTGAAGTAATTGATGTCGCAGGCGGCTTTGAATTCCGCGCTAAAGAGCGCTTCCCAACTTTTGCATCTACCCGTGACTTACGCCCAATAAAGATAAATGGCGATATTGCCATTGCCATGATCGTTGATGGATTTACGGCGGATGCCGCCGAAACTGTGCGCACTATAAAGGCTCACACAAAGACGCCGGTTATCGCTTTAGTAATTGGAGATCCTGCTGAACTTGCCGATGAGATTGATACGCAATTTCAATTAATTGCAATTACTGAAAATTTTGGCTGGGGTGAGAACGCCAATGCACTTTTGAAAAACATTACTTCTAAATACTTGGTAATCATGGATTCATCAACGCGATTTACCGGAGATGCCATGTCACCTGTCCTTACTGAAATCAGCAAGGGCGAATTCAGCGCAGTTGGTTGGCGCGGGGGACTTGTTAACACTGAAGATGAATGGCGCAGCGTTGAGGATAAAGGCGCCGGTGAAGTCGATGTCTTATTTAGTTACTTTCTTGCAATTAACTGCCTTGATGCCACAAATGCTGGTGGATTTAACAATCGCGCGATTTATTACCGCAACGCAGATATCGAATTTTCACTTCGTTTGCGCCATGCCAATGGACGTTTATTGCAGATGGATCTGCCGCTCGAACAAGGGCGCCACCATGGTTATTACGACACAGATGAAGAATTTCGTGAAGTTCAATCGAAGAAGAATTACGACCGGATCCTCGAGCGCTTTAGAGGCAAGAGCGCAATCTTGTCCCCACGCAGGTAACCTGTACTCATGGCCGAACTTCGACACTACACAAGCTTGCGCGTAGGTGGCCCTGCCAAAAAATTCGTTGATGCACATAACGAAAAAGAGATCATCGCCGCAATCGAAGCAGCCGGCGATACCCCAATCCTGATTATCGGTGGCGGAACAAATATATTGGTCGCAGATAACGGATTTGATGGCACAGTAATCCGCATAACAAATCGTTCACTTGAAGCCGAAATTGATTCTTGCAGCGGTGCAACGCTTTCGATTGGCGCTGGCGAGAATTGGGATGACTTTGTTAAGTCAACAATTGCTCGCGGCTTTGCCGGCTTAGAAACCTTAAGCGGAATTCCCGGAAAAGTCGGCGCATCGCCAATTCAAAACATTGGCGCATATGGCCATGAAGTAAGCGAATTCATTACTCGCGTGCGCACCTATGACCGCGAAAAGAAAGAGATTAAAACTTTCACCAATGAAGAATGTGATTTCTCGTATCGAAATTCATACTTCAAATCTCATCCTGGTCGCTACGTAGTTATCGAAGTTCAGTTCCAGCTTCGCATGGGCGTTGAAACCACACCTATTACCTATGCAGAACTTGCTACCAAATTAGGCATTGCAGTTGGCGAGAAGGCTCCCGTAGCGGCAACTCGTAAAGCCGTCCTTGAACTCCGTGCCGCAAAAGGTATGTTGTTAAATCCCAGCGATCGCGATTCGTGGTCAGCCGGATCTTTCTTCACAAATCCAATCGTTACTGCAGAAGTTGCTGCAAAGTTGCCCGCCGCAGCACCTCGTTGGCCTCAAGCAGATGGAAAAGTTAAGACAAGTGCTGCATGGCTGATTGAGAACTCGGGAATTAAAAAGGGAGATACCTTCGGGGGAGCGCGCGTATCAACTAAACACGTGCTTGCGCTTACAAACGCTGCAAATGCGACTGCTCAAGATATTGCATCTCTTGCCAAGAGCGCCCAGCAACGTGTTCAGGATAAGTTCGGAATTACCTTAGAACCTGAAGTAAATCTGATTGGGCTCAACCTTCAGTAATTAGCTTCTTGATTCGGCCGATACCTTCGACGATATCTTCATCGCTAGTTGCATATGAAAAACGCAAGTAACCAGAAGGACCAAATGCTTCGCCTGGAACTGCAGCAACTTCAACTTCTTCCAGGACTAACGTTGCAAGCTCAGCAGAAGTCTTGGGAGTCTTACCGCGGATAGTTGTTCCTAGAACGCCCTTAACTGATGGATAAACATAGAACGCGCCTGTTGGTGTTGGGCAGACAAATCCCGGAATCTCATTGAGAAGTCTCACAATTAACTTACGGCGACGATCAAATGCTTCGCCCATCTTGTGAACTGCAGAGAGGTCACCAGAAAGCGCGGCAATTGCTGCGCGTTGTGAAACGTTTGATACGTTTGAAGAAAGATGTGACTGCAAGTTTGTTGCTGCTTTGATCGCATCCTTCGGACCGATCATCCAGCCCACACGCCAACCTGTCATTGCATAAGTCTTGGCAACGCCATTAATAATGATGCAGGTATCAGCAAGTTCTGGAACAAGTACTGGCATTGATGGGGCAGTTGCGCCGTCGTATAACAAGT
>JBEAMT010000052.1:0-22819 GCA_041165825.1 Actinomycetota bacterium
CCAGCGCCCTACGCTTCTTGTTAAAGCTAGAGGATAAAGATTTCACTCCATCAGCATCGCTCGAAATTGGCGGAATAAAGATTGAACTCGATCTAACTGGCTCGATTGATGTTGTCGCTGAGCGCGCCCGTTTAGAGAAAGATTTAGCCGCCGCTAAGAAAGATCTGCAGACCGCTGAAGTTAAATTGGGCAACGCGGGCTTCATGGCAAAAGCGCCAGCTGATGTCGTTGTTGAGATTAAAGAGCGCCTCGCCAAGACTACTTCCGATATCGAACGTATCACTACTGCTCTTGCTGCGCTGAAGTAACTGCATTCTAATTATGAACAACATTAACCCTGATGACCAAGCGCGCATAGACGCGATCGAAAAAGCTTTGCTCGCACGTTGGCCAGAAAATCGTATCGCGCCTACTCTGGAAAGAATTTCAGCGTTGGTAGATATGCTTGGATCACCGCAACTTACTTATCCAACTATTCATATCGGTGGCACAAATGGTAAGACTACAACTTCGCGTATGGTCGATTCACTTTTATTTGAAATGGGTCTGCGTACCGGTCGTTTTACCAGCCCTCATCTCGAGAGCTACCTAGAACGCATCTGCATTAACGGTCAACCAATCGATGCCAAAGAGTTGATTTTCTCTTTTAACGACATTAGCCCTTACTTAGATTTGATGGATTCTAAGTTTGACAATCCAATCTCATTCTTTGAGGCAATTACCGCGCTTGCCTTCGCTGCTTTTGCCGAACATCCGATAGATGTTGGTGTTATTGAAGTTGGTATGGGCGGCCAGTGGGATGCTACAAATGTTGTTGATGCTGATGTTTCAGTAATCATGCCGATCGGCCTAGACCATATGGAATACCTTGGAAACACCATTGGTGAGATTGCTAAAACAAAGGCCGGGATCATTAAAGAGCAAGGTTTCGTAGTTCTGGCACAACAAGAGCCAGAAGCCGCGGTAGAACTATTGCGTAGAGCCGCTGAAGTCGGTGCCGATGTTGCGCGAGAGGGTCTTGAATACTCAATTGATTCTCGTGCTATTGCGGTTGGGGGACAATTGATCTCAATCACTGGTTTGCGCGGACATTACGACGAGATTTTCTTGCCACTTCACGGCAAGCATCAAGCTTCAAATGCGGCTGCGGCACTGATTGCAGTTGAAGCTTTCTTTGGCGAACAAGATTTAGATATAGACGCAGTTCGAGCTGGCTTTGCTAATGTGACCTCACCTGGGCGTTGCGAGATCATCCATCGCGATCCAACAATTATTTTAGATGCCGCACACAATCCTCATGGAGCTAAGGCGATTGCAGAAACTATCCAAAGCGAATTTACCTTTGATGATGTAACAGGAATTGTTGCTCTTATGGCCGATAAAGATGCCCTTGGAATTTTGCAGGCTCTAGAGCCGATCATGAACCAAGTAATTGTCACCACGAACTCAGCCGCTCGTTCAATGTCGGTAAAAGATCTAGAGGCTTTAGCGACCCAAGTATTTGGCGCTGACCGAGTTTTTGCTCAGCCAACACTTGCTGATGCAATTGATAAGGCCATCAAAGACTCGGTTCGTCCACTTAGTGATGAGTCGCTTGCCATCTTGATAACTGGTTCAGTGGTCACTGTTGGCCAAGCGCGCACTGCGGTACGTAAGAGATATGCCAAGGCTACGATTGAGGACGGTAAGTAATGCGCGTACTTGGTTCTGCAGTTCTTGCAATGGAGTTTTTGATCATGGGTTTTGCAATGTTGCTTGCAAAAGATCAGAGCGGAACCGTTAGCTTGATTTATGGCGCAGTAGTAATGTTTTTAATGATCTATGCAATTCGACTTCTCAAGAAACGCTCCGGCTGGATCTTCGGTTCACTTCTGCAAATCGCAATGGCTGCATATAGCTTCGCAGTTCCATCAATGGCGATCATTAGCGTTATTTTCATTGGGTTATGGATTGCGGCGATATTTGTTGGTCGCAAGGGTGAGGCCGCTCGCGCCGCCCATTTAGCGCAAGGTGGCCCCACCGACCGAAAAGGCGATGAAAAGTAGGGCAAAATCGCTGTGGAGCGGGCACGCCCAGTTGCCTAATAGACTAGGCAGGTGAGCATAGAAAAGACCTTGATCCTCGTAAAGCCAGATGGCGTGCGTCGTCAATTGGTAGGCGAAGTAATTTCTCGTATTGAGAAAAAGGGTTACGTAATTACTGCAATGCGAATGATGCAAGCAGATCGCGCCCTGCTCGAACGCCATTACGCAGAACATCAAGGTAAACCATTTTTCGAACCGCTAGTTGACTTCATGATGTCAGGTCCGATTGTTGCAATTGTTGCCGAAGGCAACCGTGTAATCGAAGGATTCCGTTCTCTTGCTGGAGCAACAGATCCAACCGTTGCAGCGCCCGGAACAATTCGTGGTGATCTAGCTCGCGATCAGGGTACAAAAGTTGTTCAGAACATCGTGCATGGCTCTGATTCACCAGAATCTGCGGCGCGTGAAATCGAAATTTTCTTCGGCAAGTAATTCCAAGTAATTCAAAGCAAGGCGATTAACTGAAGGGTTAAACATGAGTAATAAAATGTCATTTATCGGCCGAGATATGGCCGTTGACTTGGGAACAGCAAACACCCTGGTCTACGTTCGTGGTCGTGGCATTGTTCTAAACGAGCCTTCAGTAGTTGCAGTAAACCAAGATACCGGTGGAATCCTAGCTGTTGGTTTGGAAGCCAAGAAGATGATCGGTCGCACACCTGGCAATATCGTTGCGATCCGCCCACTTAAAGACGGTGTTATCGCAGACTTCGATACGACAGAGCGCATGCTCCGTTACTTCATTCAAAAGGTGCACCGCCGTCGCTACTTAGCTAAGCCACGTATCGTCGTTTGTGTTCCATCAGGTATCACAGGAGTCGAACAGCGTGCAGTTAAAGATGCTGGTTACGCAGCAGGTGCACGCAAGGTTTACATCATTGAAGAACCAATGGCGGCAGCAATCGGTGCAGGCCTTCCTATCCATGAACCAACCGGAAATATGGTTGTCGACATCGGTGGTGGAACAACTGAAGTTGCAGTAATTTCACTCGGCGGAATCGTGACCTCACTTTCTATCCGCGTTGGTGGCGATGAACTAGATCAATCGATTATTAACTGGGTAAAGCGTGAATTCTCGCTTCTTCTTGGCGAACGTACCGCTGAAGAAATCAAGATGGCGATCGGTTCTGCATACCCACTTCAAGGTGAAAATGATGCGGAAATCCGCGGACGTGATCTTGCAACAGGTCTTCCAAAGACCATCGTTGTATCTGCTGCGGAAATTCGTAAAGCACTTGAAGAGCCTGTAAATGCGATCATCAATGCAGTAAAGAGCACGCTCGATAAATGTCCACCAGAACTTTCTTCCGATCTAATGGATCGTGGAATTGTTCTAACTGGCGGCGGAGCACTCCTTAAGGGTCTAGATGAGCGCCTACGCAAAGAAACCGGAATGCCAATTCATATCGCTGATCGTCCACTGGATGCAGTAGTTGAAGGTTCCGGAAAGTGTATTGAAGAGTTCGAAGCCCTTGAAAAGGTTTTGATCTCCGAGCCACGTCGATAGGTTTTAAAAAATGCGTAGCGGCGGCGACAACCGCGGTCGTCTCCTTTTAATTTCACTTATCGTTACCGCGCTTCTTCTCATTACTTTAGACCTGCGTGGAGTACAAGTGATTACAGGGCTTCGCAATGGAACGCAGTCAGCGCTCTCTCCATTTCAATCAGTTGCAGCGACAATTTTTCGACCTGTTGGAAACTTCCTTTCAGATGTGACACAACTTGGTCGTACTCGTGGTGAGATTGAAAGACTAAAAGCGGAAAATGAAAAGTTGCGCAGAACTTTAATCGATCGCAAGAATGCAGACGCAGATCTGGCACAGTTAAAGTCAGTGCTGGATCTGGCAGGAACTGCTAAGTATAAAGTTGTAAATGCCAAAGTAATTTCTCTTGGTTCGGCTTCATCATTTACACAGACAATCACGATTGATGCTGGTACAAACAACGGGGTTCGCCAGAATATGACGGTAATTACTGGCCTAGGCCTAGTTGGTGTAGTAAAGATCGCTTATCCAAATAGCGCACTTGTTCAACTCGTTACAGATCCAGCTTTTAAGGTGGGCGCAAGAGTTGCTGGCAGTCAGCAAATTGGAATTTTAAGTGGGCAGGGAACAAATAAAGCGGTACTGCAGTTACTGGATAACCAAACAACGCTTAAAGTTGGCGATGTAATTCTGGCCCGCGGTAGCGTTAACAATCGACCATTTGTGCCGGGAGTGCCTCTTGGCCAGGTAACGGCAGTAGACAATGCAGCAGGCGCGGTTACTCAAACGGCTGACGTAAAGCTATATGTTAAATTCTCAGCGCTTAGCGTAGTTGCTGTGGTCGTCGCAGCGCCTAAAGATGATCCGCGCGATGCTTTAGTGCCTAAGGCTCCACTACCAAAGCCAGTTCCAACAGTGACTATCTACGCCCAACCATCCGAGACTCCAACGCCATAAATGTTCGCACGTAGATTCTTCATCTCATTTCCGATATTTGCATTTATATATATTTTGCAAGAAAGCGTTGTAAGCCAATTTAAAATTTTTGGTGGCGGGTTTTCGCTCTTTCTGATTTTTGCGCTGCTCTGGTCGGCGCTTGGTACTCCAGAGATGGGAGCGCTAACAGGATTTGGCGCAGGCTTAATGATGGATCTATCTCAAAGCACATCTGGGCCGATGGGTCAGTGGACTTTAATTATGATTTTGGCGGGATTCACAATCTCTTATCTTGGTTACGGAGATGATAACTTCCGCGGAAATCCAATTTCCTTGATCTTCACAATTGCAGCGGGTGTAGTAATTATCAGATTGATTTACTTGATTCTTGGATTACTTCTCGGAAGTGATGTTGGAAGCACTTGGTCAGTGATCATCTCTCTTTTCTCTTCCGCCTTCTGGTCAGCTGTCTTATCCCCGCTTTTGTTGCCGGCTGTTACGAGAGTTCATGAAGCGCTCTTTGATGTAAAGAGTGGCAAATGAACCAACGTGCTCGGCTAAGTCTTTTGGTTGTTCAAATTCTTATCTTCTCTCTACTTTTTGGTTTATTGGGAAGATTGTTTTATCTACAAGTTGCCGCAGGCCCAAAGTATCGGGATGCGGCTCTTTCCATCCAAAGCCGAGACGTTGTCACGCCAGCAACCCGTGGATTAATAGTTGATTCTTCAGGCGTCCCTCTCGCTCTAAATCGAGTGGGCGTTGCGATAACTGTTGATAGAACCAAGATAGATCGCCAGCCTGATAAGGGAATTGCGGTTCTTCAAAGTCTTTCGAAGTTGTTGGAAATTGACTATAAAGATATTTATCAAAGAACCAGACTTTGCGGAGAATTAGCCAAAGGCCAGCGTGCAGGTTGTTGGACTGGGTCTCGTTTTCAACCGATTCCTCTAACTAAAGAAGCAAACCCTGAACTTGCGTTACGTATAGTGGAACGCCCAGATCAATATCCAGGGGTATCTGCTACACCAGTTTCTATCCGAAACTATCCCGGAAACGCCGGCGCTAACGCAGCACATTTACTTGGTTACGTTGGTCCGTTAACCGAAAGAGATTTGTCTGGCGCTAACGGCAGAAGTTATTTTAGATCTGAATCAATCGGTAAAGCTGGACTTGAAATTCAGTATGACGAATATTTACGAGGATCTCCAGGAATTAAGACAGTTATCGTGGACCGCAAAGAAGCGGTTACAAGTACAACTCAGAATTCAAAGCCCATTGGCGGAAATCACTTAGTAACTAGCATCGATGTTCGTGTTCAAGCAGCAGCTGAATCAGCACTGGCCGATGCTGTGCGTCGCGCGCGTTCTCTTGGATATCCATCAGATGGTGCTGCAGCGGTTGTAATGGATGTACGAAACGGTCAAATAATCGCGCTGGCCTCATACCCAACATACGATCCAAATTCTTACGAGCGTGGACTTACAGTTGCCGAAGCAAAGAATCTTTATAGTGAGAAAGCAGGCGTGCCAGCGCTCTCACGTGCATTGCAGGGTCTCTTTGCTCCGGCATCTACATTTAAAGCGGTATCAGCAGTTGCTGCAGCAAATGCGGGCTATGACTTAAACGCTACCTACGATTGCCCAGCGCAAGTAGAAGTTGGCACCCGCGCCTTTCAAAACTTTGAAAGCAAAGCGCAGGGGCGAATTTCCATGAAGAAGGCGATTGCGATTTCCTGTGACACGATTTGGTATCGAATCGCCTTCGATGAATGGCTGCGCGATGGTGGACTTAAACCTAAATCAAACGCTAATGATTACTTCTTCAAGGCGGCTAAAGGTTTCCAGGTTGGGGTTAAAACTGGAATAGATCTACCTTCAGAATCATCGGGACGGCTAGCAGACCGAGAATGGCGAAAAACTTGGTATGAGCAGAATAAAGATTTTTATTGTAACTACAAAGATCGCGCTAGCAAGAGACAGCAAACTGCATTCTTAATCCAACTTGCCTATGAAAATTGTTTGGACGGTGACAAAATCCGTGCGGGAGATGCTGTTAACTTCTCAATCGGTCAGGGAGATACTGTTATTTCTCCGCTAAAACTTGCTCAGATGTATTCCGCAATTGCTAACGGCGGAACGATTTTAAAGCCAACAATTGCTAAAGCAATAGTTAAAACCGATGGAACAGTTATTAAGAAATTTGCTCCAGAAAAATTAGGTGTAATTCCCGCAAATAGAGAGACCATAAAGTTTCTACAAAGTTCACTCCGTGAAGTCGTAGTAAGCGGAACTGGAGCAGGAGTATTTAGTTCATTTCCAATCCCTGTCAGCGGAAAGACAGGAACTGCTCAGGTTTTCGGTCGTAATCCAAATGGCAGCGCAAAGGCAGATACATCTTGGTTTGCCTCATTTGCGCCAACCAATAAACCTAGGTTTGCCGTTGTCATGATGGTTAGCCAAGGAGGCTTTGGCGCCTCGGTTTCAGGTGTTGGAACGCGAAAGATTTATGAAACGCTATTTGGCGTTGAAGGTTCAAAAGTAAGTTCAGCGAAAATTCTCTTCCCAAGTGGTGTTCCACCCGTAGTATTGCCAAAGATTTCTCCAGCTACGAAAGTTAAGGGCGCCAAATGAGCTTAATGTCCCAGCGCGTTAACTATCGGAAAGCGCAGCGCCCATCGGCCTTTGCAGGATTTGATCCAATTCTTACTGTCGCAGTCGCAGTTTTATTGGTTATCGGAACCCTCTTGGTCTATGCCGCAACGCGAAATTGGTATGCAGCTAATGGTTTAGATCCTGAGTATTACCTGAAGCGCCACGTTGTAAATATCTTGATTGGTTCGTTGCTTGCGTGGGGAACCACAATGATCGATTATCGACTGATTCGCGCCTACACACCTTTCTTATGGATCGCCGGAGTCCTAGGGCTAATCTTGGTTTTAATTCCTGGAATCGGCGAAGAAATCAATGGAGCAAATGCTTGGATCGGGCTTCCAGGTGGTTTCCAAGTACAACCAGCAGAGCTTGCAAAGATTTCAATCATTGTGGGTATGTCGATGATTTTATCTGAGCGAAGCCACGACTCTGATGCTCCTTCCCACACAAATGTAATGCAGGCGCTATTGATTGCAGCCATTCCAGTTCTTCTTATTCTTTCCCAACCAGATATGGGAACCGTTTTCATTATTAGTATCGCAGTCGTTACCATCATCGCAGTTTCTGGCGCCCCAATGCGTTGGGTTATCGGCTTGATTCTTGCCGCTGTAATCGGAAGTTTTGCCGCCGTTCAGATCGGCGTCATAAATGATTATCAAGTTAAACGCTTACAAGCTTTCGTTGATCCAAATGCTGATTCACAGGGGAGCGGCTATCAACTTCGCCAGGCAAGAATCACTGTGGGTTCTGGAGGATTGATTGGAACTGGCTTGTTTAACGGACCACAAACAAATGGTCGCTTTGTACCCGAACAACAAACAGACTTTATATTTACAGTCGCCGGAGAGCAGTTAGGCTTTATCGGAAGTGGTTTCATAATTCTCTTGTATTTAATTATTTTGATGCGCGCATTCGGCATAGCGCGAAGATCTAGCGACCCCTACGGAAAACTAGTCTGCACCGGGGTAATTGCATGGTTTGCTTTTCAAACATTTGAAAATATAGGAATGACTCTGGGAATGATGCCAATGACTGGCGTTCCTCTGCCATTTCTCTCCTACGGCGGATCAAGCATGTTCGCCAACATGATCGGTTTCGGTCTTTTGCAAAACGTAAACGCTCGCCACCGTGGCTAATTTAGGCGCAAACTCGGCTCATTTCGCGATTTACCCCTCTCATCTGGCATACTTACCCCAACAGTTCAGCGCGGCTCGCGATCCAATTCGCGGCACATAGCCAGCGGCGGACTAACACAGAAGTACACACAAAGATTTGCTTGAAGGATTTGACCCAAGTGCGCATCCCGATCGGGGCGCTAGCTAGTTGAGTATCTACAAGCCAGAGCGCGTTTAATTAAACGCATAGAGGATTTGGTGCCATGGCGATTGAGCCAAAGTCACCGCGCAAGCGTGCGGTGAAAAAGATAAGTAAGAAGAAATCTGCCGAAATAAGCGCAGACGTTGAAGCAACCCCGGTTGCCGAGGCGGTTGAAAGTAAATCGAAAAAGAAAGCTCCTTCGATCCCTGTACCAATTTTTCAAGCAGCTCCAGTTGAGAAAGCCCCCAAGGCTGTTGCAAAGAAGAGCGTAAAGAAAGTTGAAGCCGATAGCGGTTCTGACGAGAAGGTAAGTACTTCTGCCGCAGCGCCAGATTCTGCTGACGCTGAAGATTCAGAAGGACGCGGTGGTCGCAATCGCCGCCGCCGTCGCGGTGGACGCGGTCGTCGCAAGCCGAACGCTGATGGCACAGAAGCAAGTAGCACAGAAGAGGGTTCAGATACTTCAGATGAATCCAGCGAAGATTCCGCTGAGGGTGCAACTCATCGCCGCCGCCGTCGACGCCGTGCAACCGGTGAAGGTGTAACCCCTGGAGAAATCGTTGATGAAGATGGCGTAATAACAGTTGTTAAAGTGCGCGAAGTTCGCGAACGTGCTGAACGTCCTGCACGCGCAGATCGCCACGAACGTGGAACACGTAGCCGTGGTCGCGATCGTGGGGGACGCAGCGACAATCGAGGTGACAATCGAGGTGACAATCGTGGAGATTACCGCGAGCCATATCGTCGTCGCGGAACAATCATCACTGATGGAGAATTCTTAGCTCGCCGTGAAAACGTTGATCGCGAGATGGTTGTGCGCCAAATTGGCGATCGAATCCAGATTGCTGTTATCGAAGATAAAGTCATGGTTGAGCACTATGTAAACCGTAACGCCAACGTTTCTTATGTCGGAAACGTTTATCTTGGTCGTGTACAGAACGTTCTTCCATCTATGGAAGCCGCCTTCGTAGATATCGGCAAGGGCCGCAACGCAGTTCTCTACGCTGGTGAAGTTAACTGGGATGCAGCAGGTATTTCAGAGACGCAACCTCGTAAAATCGAAATGGTTTTAAAGACCGGCCAACCGGTTCTTGTTCAAGTTACCAAAGATCCAATCGGTCAAAAGGGTGCTCGTTTAACAAGCCAGATTTCCTTGCCTGGTCGCTATGTTGTTTATGTTCCGGGTGGCGGAATGAGCGGTATTTCAAAGCGCCTTCCTGAATCAGAACGCACACGTTTGAGAGCGATCCTGAAGAACTTAATCCCCGAAGAAGCTGGAGTAATTGTTCGTACCGCTGCTGAAGGAGTAAGCGAAGAAGAACTAACAAACGATGTCGCGCGCTTGAAAGCGCAATGGGAAGACATTTATCAGAAGTCTGAAAATCCAAACTTCCATGCACCTGCGCTCTTGCTCTCTGAGCCAGATCTTGCTGTTCGTGTTATTCGCGATATCTTCAATGAAGATTTCCGCAAGCTAACTATTCAAGGAAATGAAGCATGGGAAGAAATTAGTTCTTACCTTGGTTCAATCGCTCCAGAGCTTGTCTCCAAACTGGAGAAGTACACCGGTACTGGGGATCTCTTTGCAGATTTCCGTGTGGAAGAGCAATTAGCCAAGGCATTTGATCGCAAGGTTTACTTACCTTCAGGTGGCTCGCTTGTTATCGATCGCACCGAAGCGATGATCGTAATCGACGTTAACACCGGAAAATTTATCGGTAAGGGTGGAAACCTCGAAGAGACGGTTACCAAGAACAACTTAGAAGCTGCAGAAGAAATTGCTCGCCAACTTCGCCTGCGTGACCTTGGTGGAATTATCGTTATCGACTTTATCGATATGGTTCTTGAATCCAATCGTGATGCAGTTCTTCGCCGCCTCGTCGAATGTCTCGGTCGCGATCGCACCAAGCATCAAGTTGCTGAAGTAACTTCACTCGGTTTGGTCCAAATGACTCGTAAGCGCGTAGGTCAAGGTCTTATTGAAGCTTTCTCAACAATCTGTGATTCGTGTTCTGGTCGCGGAATTCATATCCATATGGATCCTGTGAAGATGAAGGCGCCTATGCCACAAGTAAATTCACAATCTGCTTCACATGAAGATGTTGATGAATCTCAGGCAACCGAACATGAATTCCATGAAACGCTAAATACTGAAATTTCAGATGAAGTCAAAACCGAATCTGATGTAGATGTGGCTGAAGAAGTCGAATCCAAGCCCGCCGGGCGACGCCGTCGCCGGGCCGCTTCTAGTGGGATTATCACCGCCTAGAGAACCCTCAATTTGACCCTAGGGGTATGAAATCCGTACCCTTAGCGTCTGCTCGAAGCCAAGCCCGCCTGGGCCTAACTGAGCGTGAAATGAACTGGAGCAAGAATCGTGTACGCAATCGTTAAAGCTGGCGGCCGCCAGGAGAAAGTCACCATTGGTGAAACCATCACTGTCGATCGCATCGACCAAGCAGCTGGTGCAACCGTATCTTTCCCTGCGCTTCTCGTCGTAGACGGTGCGAGCGTTACGACTGATCCAAAAGTTCTTAGCGGTGTAAAAGTTACCGGTGAAGTAATTGACGAAGTAAAGGGTCCAAAGATCGACATCCTTCGTTACATGAACAAGACTGGCTACCGTCGTCGTCAAGGTTTCCGTGCACAGCAAACTCGAGTCAAGATCACCGCAATCAGCGGCGTGAAATAAGGGGCATAAACAATGGCAAGTAAGAAGGGTGTCTCCTCGACACGTAACGGTCGCGATTCCAATCCGCAATACCTCGGTATCAAGCGCTTTGGCGGACAAGAAGTAAACGCTGGTGAAATTTTGGTTCGTCAACGCGGAACATATTTCCACCCAGGCAAGAACGTTGGTCGCGGTAAGGATGACACTCTCTTTGCACTCGCTGCAGGCGCAGTTGAATTCGGTCGCGCTCGCGGTCGCCGTGTAGTGAACGTGGTTGCTCCGGTCGCTTAATTTAGGTTTCTCAAAAAGAGCGAGCCGCGTTCGTGGCTCGCTCTTTTTATTTATCCAGCAGTTTTATATTTTGAACCAGAAGGGAGCGTTAAGAGATGACCACATTCGTCGATCGTGTAACGCTCTATGCCACTGCCGGAAAAGGTGGCGATGGTTGCGTATCTGTTAAGCGCGAAAAATTTAAACCACTAGGTGGCCCAGATGGCGGAAATGGTGGACGCGGCGGCGATGTAATTTTGATAGTTGATTCCAGCGTTACAACACTCCTTGATTTCCACCACTCACCACATCGCAAAGCAACTTCTGGTTCGCAAGGTTATGGCGATCGTAAAGATGGCACATATGGTGAAGATTTAATTCTGCCTGTACCAAATGGCACAGTCGTCTATGACGATAAAGGAAATCAACTCGCAGATTTAATCGGCGTTGGTACTACTTTTCTTGCAGCACAAGGTGGCCATGGTGGCCTTGGCAACCTAGCTCTCTCATCGTCAAAGCGTCGCGCTCCAGGTTTTGCGCTCCTTGGCGAACCAGGTGAAGAACGTACACTTTATTTAGAACTTAAATCGGTTGCCGATATTGCCCTTGTTGGATATCCAAGTGCTGGAAAATCTTCGCTGATCGCGGCAATTTCTGCAGCGCGACCAAAGATCGCCGACTATCCATTTACAACTCTTATTCCAAACTTAGGAGTTGTTCAAGCGGGCGATACCCGTTTCACCGTTGCAGATGTACCGGGGCTTATTCCTGGGGCTTCGCAAGGTAAGGGCCTAGGTCTGGAATTTTTACGCCACGTAGAAAGATGTGTCGCACTTGTGCACGTTCTTGATTGCGGAACTTTAGAGACCGATCGCAACCCAATTACAGATCTAGAGATCATTGAATCCGAACTCGCACAGTACGGCGGTCTCGAAGATCGTGTTCGCATTATTGCGCTAAATAAAATTGATCTACCTGATGGCCAGGCGATGGCCGATATGGTGGCGCAAACTTTGCGCGATAAGGGATATGAGGTTTACCCAGTCTCTGCTGCAAGCCGTGCAGGTTTAACCGAACTTCTCTATGCCATGGCGCGCTTAGTACAGAAAGCTCGCGCTGAAGCAGCAACTGAAGAACGCACTCGCATTGTCTTGCGGCCAACTGCAGTTGATGATTCTGGGTTTACCGTGCGAGCAAATGCCGATGGTTCATTTAGTGTCCGTGGTCAAAAAGTTGTTCGTTGGGTTCGACAGACTAACTTTAAGAACGCCGAAGCAATTGGTTACTTAGCAGATCGCCTGGCCCAGCTCGGAGTTGAAAAAGAGTTGTTTAAGCAAGGCGCAGTTGCTGGAAGTGAAGTACGTATCGGCTCTGGCGATAATGAAGTTGTTTTCGAGTGGGAGCCAACTATCGAAGCTGGCGCAGAACAATTAGCCGGTCACTTGCATCGCCGTGGTGAAGATTCACGCCTAGAAGGCGCCTGGGTTGTAGAAGAACGTGTTGTCGATCAACTAAGCGATGAAGAAATTGCGCAACAATGGGAGTACAACGTGGAGGACCCACACACTCCCCGCTTAACGGATCCAAAACCAGTAGAGGATAAGTAAATGAACCGCAGCGCAGTCACGAATGCGAAACGCGTCGTCATTAAAATTGGTTCATCTTCACTAACTGGCTCTGCAGGTTCGGCGCTCGATAGCCAAGCAGTTTCACAAATTGTTGATTTAGTTGCCTTGTTACGAGCGCGTGGCGCTGAAGTTGTTCTGGTTTCTTCGGGTGCAATTGCGGCCGGACTTGCTCCGCTTGGCCTAACAACCCGACCAAAAGATTTGGCAACGCAACAAGCAGCAGCATCGGTTGGCCAAGGTTTACTTATCGCAAAGTACAACGAAAATTTTTCACGCCATAACTTGGTTTCTTCGCAGGTGCTTTTAACTACCGAAGATGTGGTTCGTCGTTCGCACTATCAGAACGCACAACAGACTTTAAATAAGTTGCTTTCACTCGGAGTCGTGCCGATTATCAACGAGAACGATTCGGTTGGAACGCAAGAGATCCGCTTCGGCGATAACGATCGTTTGGCTGCACTTGTTTCACTGCTAATCGGCGCTGATTTACTCGTTCTGGTTTCAGATGTTGATGCGCTTTACGATGCGCCACCTTCACAGTCTGGCGCTAAGGCAATTTCATTTGTCGATCACATCGCCGATGTTGAAAAGTTTGATATTGGTGGCGCAGGTTCTGCTGGCGTTGGTAGCGGGGGAATGGTTACCAAAATTGAAGCCGCACGCATTTCCACGGGTGCAGGAACGCCTATGTTGCTCACATCGCTAGCTAACGCAGCAACTGCGCTATCCGGAGCTGAAGTCGGTACTTTCTTTGCTTCCCACGGAACACGTTCTACATCTCGTCTGCTCTGGTTGGCACATGCGTCAACTCCACGTGGTCGTTTAATTCTTGATTCCGGCGCAGTTACAGCAATTCTCGAAAGAGGAGTTTCTCTATTGCCTGCTGGAGTTATAGCTGTTGAGGGCGAATTCATCGCAGGAGATACTGTTGAACTAATTAACGCAGATAAGAAAGTGATTGCGCGTGGTTTGGTGGCATTTGATTCAGATGAAATCCCGCAGATGCTGGGGCGTTCTACAAAGGAACTTGCTGCAACGCTCGGTGCCGAATACGAGCGCGAACTCGTTCACCGCGATGATTTAGTCCTCCTCGGATAAATAGAAACCGATAAACTTTTCCAATGGATGCAGTAGAAATCGTTTCGGATTTAGCGCTAAAGGCGCGCGCTGCTGCGCGCACGCTATCTACCGCAACGGGCGCCGAACGCAAGGCTGCCTTATATGCAATCGCTGCAGCAATCGAATCTCGCAGCGCCGAGATTCTAAAAGCCAACGCTGAAGACATTGCGCGAGCAAAAGCTGAAGATATGCATCCTCAGATGCAGGATCGTTTGCTTCTCACCGAATCTCGCGTTGCAGGTATGGCAAATGGCGCTCGATTAGTTGCCGATCTGCCAGATCCGCTCGGACAGGTTTTGCGCCAATCAACTCTGCCAAACGGTTTAGATCTGAAACAAGTATCAGTTCCATTCGGCGTAATCGGCATGGTCTACGAAGCACGTCCAAATGTCACAGTCGATGCTGCAGTGATCTTGTTGATGTCCGGTAATGCTGCGCTCTTGCGTGGTTCTTCTACAGCAGCTGCAAGCAACCAAGTTCTCGTCACCGTTATCCGTGATGCACTTGCAAACACCAAAATTTCACCAGAAGTAATTCAATTAGTTCCATCCGAAGATCGCGCAACCGTCAAAGCGCTTCTAAATGCGCGCGGAAAAGTAGATCTGGTTATCCCACGTGGCAGTGCTGCGCTAATCCGTATGGTTGTGGACGAATCAACTGTTCCAACAATCGAAACTGGCGCCGGTGTCTGCCATGTTTATGTCGATGAGTTTGCTGACATTGAAAAAGCTTTGCCGATTTTGATTAACTCCAAGACCCATCGCCCAAGTGTTTGCAATGCCGCTGAAACACTTTTGGTTCACCGTTCGATTGCGCCGACATTTTTACCAATGGCGCTTAAGGCGCTATCTGATGCCGGAGTAATTCTGCACGCCGATGCAACGGCACAGAAGGTGGCTGAAAAGTTTGGTATTGCATCAACTCCTGCCACAGATGCTAATTGGTGTACGGAATACGGAATTCTCGAAATGAATGTTGGCGTTGTTGACTCAGTTGATGCAGCCGCGGATCACATTGCGAAGTACGGAACTAATCACACCGAAGCGATTGTTACCGAAAATAAAGCAAATGCAGATCGCTTTATTGCTCTCGCTGATTGCGCTGCGGTAATGGTCAATACATCAACTCGCTTTACCGATGGCGAACAAATGGGATTTGGCGCCGAAATTGGAATCTCAAATCAAAAACTCCATGCTCGCGGCCCGATGGGCTTAGAAGCGATGACAACTACCACGTGGATCGTCACTGGCAATGGGCAGATTCGCTCGTAACCGTCTTTCTCATTAAACTTCACACACTATGAGCAGCCTTTCCCGTGATGATGTCGCAAAGTTGGCATCCCTAGCCCGCATCGAGATGACTGAAGAAGAGCTCGTTAGCCTGGCATCACAATTTGGCAGCATCCTCGACGCCGTTGCGCGTGTACAGGAATTAAATCTCGACGGTGTGAAGGCAACATCGCACCCACAGCCAATTGAAAATATTTTTCGTGAAGATCTAGTGCTACCAAGTCTTACTCCAGAACAAGCGCTCTCTGGTGCGCCAGCACAAGAAGATCAACGCTTTCGCGTTCCTCAAATTCTTGGTGAAGCAGAATGATAAAAAAGACTGCGGCGCAAATGTCAGCATCCCTGACATCGGGGGAGACAACATCAGTTGCGCTGACGCAAAGCCATTTAGATCGCATCAACGAAGTCGACTCGAAGGTAAAAGCTTTTCTACATGTCGATGGCGAGAATGCGCTTGCGCAAGCCGCCAAAGTTGATGCCGAACGAGCTGCCGGAAAGAAGTTGCACCCGCTTGCTGGCGTTCCACTCGCTCTTAAAGATGTATTGGCGCAAGAAGGTGTTCCAACAACCGCTGGTTCAAAGATTCTGCAGGGTTGGAAACCACCTTATGACTCAACGGTTGTTGCCAAGTTAAAGCAGGCTGGCGTTGTAATTCTTGGCAAAACCAATATGGATGAATTCGCAATGGGTTCATCTACCGAAAATTCGGGCTACGGACCAACTTTCAATCCTTGGGATTTAACCCGCACTCCAGGTGGTTCAAGTGGCGGTTCAGCTGCAGCAGTTAGCGCATTTGAGGCACCGATTGCAGTTGGATCAGATACTGGTGGATCAATTCGCCAACCTGCAGCGCTAACCGGAATCGTTGGCGTTCGCCCGACTTACGGCGCAGTTTCACGTTATGGACTCATCGCTTATTCATCAAGTCTTGATCAAGCAGGACCATTTGGTCGCACAGTTTTAGATACTGCTCTGCTGCATGAAGTTATAGCCGGACATGATCCTAAAGATGCAACCAGCATTAACGCAGAAGTTCCAAACGTTGTTTCCGCAGCTCGTAGCGCAGATGTAAAGGGTAAGAAGATCGGTGTTATTAAGCAGTTGCAGGGAAGTGGTTACCAAGCTGGTGTCCTTGCACGCTTTAATGATTCACTTGAGCTCCTTGCATCCCTTGGTGCAGAGATTGTTGAAGTTGATTGCCCAAGTTTTGAATTCGCCCTTGCAGCTTATTACTTAATCGCGCCTTCTGAATGTTCTTCTAACTTGGCGCGTTTTGATGCGATGCGCTACGGACTGCGTACCGGCGATGACAATGGCGCCTCCGCCGAAACCGTTATGAATGCAACGCGTGAAGCTGGTTTTGGCCGCGAGGTCAAGCGCCGCATCATCCTTGGTACATATGCGCTTTCATCTGGTTACTACGATGCTTACTACGGCAGCGCGCAAAAGATCCGCACCTTAATTATCGAAGATTACAAGAAGGCGTTTACTCAAGCAGATGTTTTGGTTTCTCCAACATCGCCAATTACTGCATTTAAGATCGGTGAAAAATCAGAAGATCCAATCGCAATGTATTTGGCGGATGTGGCAACGATTCCGGTAAACCTCGCGGGCATCTGTGGCATGAGCCTTCCAGCAGGACTTGCAGATGAAGATGGCCTGCCAGTTGGCTTCCAGATCATGGCACCTGCGATGCAAGATCAACGTTTATATGAAGTTGGCGGCGCATTGGAAGCAGCGCTGGTCAGCAAATGGGGCGGACATTTAATTGACCAGGTCCCAGCTTTGGGAGGTGCCAAGTAATGGCTCTTACCTATGAAGATGTAATTTCAAAGTACGAACCAGTACTAGGCCTAGAAGTTCACGTTGAACTCAATACCGAATCAAAGATGTTCTGTTCTTGCAGTACCACTTTTGGCGCAGAACCAAATACTCAAACTTGCCCGGTCTGTTTGGCACTTCCAGGAGCGTTGCCAGTTGTAAATGCCACAGCTATCGAATCAACGATCAAAATTGGTTTAGCCCTCAACTGCCAGATCGCGCCATACAGCCGCTTTGCGCGAAAGAACTATTTCTATCCAGATATGCCAAAGAACTTCCAGATTTCACAGTATGACGAACCAATATGCTTCGATGGTTATGTAGATGTCGAAATCGAAACTGAAGAAGGCCCAAAGCAATTCCGCATTGAAATTGAACGTGTACACATGGAAGAAGACACCGGAAAGTCACTGCATGTTGGCGGAGCAACTGGACGTATCCATGGGGCTGAATATTCATTGCTCGATTACAACCGCGCCGGTATCCCACTCGTAGAAATTGTTACCAAGATCGTTCCTGGCACCGGCAAATATGCACCAGAAGTTGCTAAGGCTTATGTTGCCGAACTCCGCGATATTTTGCGTGGCCTAAAGGTTTCAGATGTAAAGATGGAACAAGGCTCACTTCGTTGCGATGCCAACGTTTCACTTCGCTTGATTGGCTCTGATGTTCTCGGTACGCGCTCTGAAACCAAGAACGTAAACTCACTTCGTTCCGTCGAGCGCGCTATTCGCGGTGAAATGATCCGCCATGCAGAACTTCTAAATGACGGCAAGAAAGTTAAGCAGGAGACTCGTCACTTCCAAGAAGATACGGGTCTCACTCGCTCTGGCCGTTCAAAAGAGCAGGCCGAGGATTACCGTTATTTCCCAGAACCAGATCTAGTCCCAGTTGCACCAGATGCAACATGGATCGAAACACTTCGCGCGGCTTTGCCAGAGCGTCCCTCACTTCGTCGCAAGCGCTTGAAAGCGGAATGGTCAGTTCCTGATAAAGAGATGGCCGCGATGATTAACGCTGATGTTCTAGATATTGTTGAAGCAACTGTTTTGCTTGGCGCAGAACCAACTAAGGCACGTACCTGGTGGCTCGGTGAAATCTCACGTATCGCCAATGAGAAAGAGACCGCGATTGCCGATCTTTCGATTACTCCAGCCGATGTCGCCGAAATTGTTGCGCTAGTTGCTGCAGGTGAACTTACAGATAAGTTAGCGCGCCAAGTTGTAGAAGGTGTCATCGCGGGCGAAGGAAAGCCTTCAGAAGTTGTAACAAAGCGCGGTATCAAAGTTGTTAACGATGATGGTGCGCTAATGGCGGCTATTGAAAAAGTTTGTGCTGAGCAAGCAGAGACTGCAGATAAAGTTCGAAACGGTCATGTTCCTGCAGCTGGTGCGCTAATTGGCGCGGTCATGAAAGAGACAAAGGGCCAAGCAGATGCTGCTCGCGTACGAGAGCTTCTACTTGGCCACTTAGGTCAAGCTACTTCTTAACTTTTCTTGACTTGGTTAGTGCAGACCAGCGCCTTCTGTTTCAACCAATGAGTCTTTACCAACATTAATAAAGAAGAACAACACGATCGCGCCAGCAAATAACAAGCCTGCTGAAACTGTGAATGCGACGGTGAAGCCATGTGTGACTCCAAAGGCTTGCACCTTTTCACCCATGCTTTGGTTTGCAGCGATGTAATTAGTCGCAGCAGTTGCTGCAACTGTGTTCAGGAGCGCCGTGCCAAGTGATCCACCAACCTGCTGGCTGGTATTGATCATCGCACTTGCCACACCTGTGTCTTGATTGCTAACACCGTGAAGCGAAGTTGAAGTTAGCGGAATAAAGACCAGCGCCATACCTGAGCTCATGATGAGAAGTGAAGGTAGAACGTGAGTTGTATATGAAGTCTCTGGAGTAATTAGAGTCAACATAAGTAGACCAACACCTGCGAAAACCAAGCCAGGCACCATCAGCGGGCGAGGACCAAACTTCGGCAAAAGCTGGGAAGCGATTCCGGCAAAGACGATGATTCCTGCTGTAAATGGTAAGAATGCAAATCCTGATTTAAGTGGTGAGTACCCAAGTACAACTTGTAGATATAAACCTAGGAATAAGAACATCGAGAAGAGACCTGCGCCTACGATTAATGAACCTAAGTATGAACCGCCACGGTTGCGCTCTGTTATAACTCGAAGCGGCATCATTGGATTTGACACCTTCGCCTCGATAACAACGAAGGTAACCAACAACACGACTGCCGCTACTAGGAATGAAATCGTGCTCTGTGACGACCAGCCCTTAGTTGCCGCTTCGTTAAATCCGTAAGTCAGCGAGAAGAGACCAGCAGTTGCAGTGAACACACCAGGAATGTCGTAACTATGTTCACCGCCCGCCTTTGACTCGCGAACATAGAAGAAAGCCATCAAGCCGGCAAAGATTGCGATCGGAACATTTACGCCTAAGCACCAGCGCCATGAGAAGTATTCGGTAAGAGTTCCGCCAAGAATTAATCCAATTGCAGCGCCACCGCCGGAGATCGCTCCGACTACACCAAAAGCCTTAGCGCGTTCGGCGGGAACTATGAAAGTTACAGAAATAATTGCCAACGCAGCAGGTGCAAGTAGCGCACCAAAAACGCCTTGAAGTGCACGGGAAGCAAAGAGCAACTCTTGATTGGCAGCGATTCCGCCAAGGGCGGAGGCTGCTGCAAAACCCGTGAGTCCGATGATAAAGATTCGTTTACGACCCATAAAGTCACCGATACGGCCACCAATTAGAAGTAATGAACCGAAGGCCAAGGTGTATGCAGTGATAACCCATTGCTGGTTAGCATCGGTAATCCCGAGATCTGCTTTAGCGCTTGGAATCGCAATATTTACAATTGATGAGTCAAGTACGACCATTAATTGAGCGATGGCTACTACAAAGAGCGTACGCCAGCGATTGGGATCTAATCCATCTTTATCTAATTGAACGGGCTTTTTTGACACAAGAATCTCCTCTAAAACGTTAAGCAAATTGGTTATATATTGAAGTGAATGCACGGAGTCTATTAGAATCATCGCTATGTCGCAGATGAAGCCACGCTCAGGAACAGTTACAGATGGATTAGAACGTGCACCAAATCGTGGAATGTTACGTGCGGTTGGAATGGGCGATGAGGATTGGGCAAAGCCGCAGATCGGTATCGCCTCATCTTGGAATGAAATCACTCCTTGTAATCTCTCATTGGATCGCTTAGCGAAAGCTTCAAAGCAGGGCGTAATTGATGCCGGTGGATTCCCAATGCAATTCGGAACTATTTCGGTCTCTGATGGCATCTCAATGGGACATGAAGGAATGCACTTCTCGCTTGTCTCTCGTGAAGTAATCGCAGATTCCGTTGAGACTGTGATGAATGCAGAACGCTTTGACGGCATGGTGACTTTTGCAGGATGTGATAAATCACTTCCGGGAATGATGATGGCGGCAGCACGTATCGATGTTGCATCAGTATTTGTTTATGCCGGATCAACGCTTCCTGGCTCATTAGATGGAAAAGATGTCACGATTATTGACGCCTTTGAGGCAGTCGGTGCTTGCGCTCGCGGCCTAATAACTAAAGAGCGTGTTGATCAAATTGAACGCGCAATCTGTCCAGGCGAAGGTGCTTGCGGTGGAATGTATACCGCGAACACAATGGCAAGCATTGGCGAAGCAATTGGTCTCTCGCTTCCAGGTTCTGCCGCACCTCCTGCGGTTGATCGTCGTCGCGATGCATTTGCTGTGAAATCAGGCGCTGCAGTAGTCAAACTAATTCGTCAAGGAATAACCACTCGCGATATTTTGACCAAGCGTGCATTTGAAAATGCGATCACAATTTTGATGGCGCTAGGCGGTTCTACCAACGCAGTTCTGCACCTATTGGCGATCGCGCACGAAGCCGAAGTTGATCTTGAGCTGCACGACTTCCACCGCATCGGCTCTAAGGTTCCGCTACTTGGAGATCTAAAACCATTTGGACGCTACGTGATGAGCGATATGGATAAAGTCGGGGGAGTCCCAGTAGTTCTAAAAGCGTTGTTGGATGCAGGCTTGCTGCATGGAGATGTTCTAACCGTTACCGGAAAAACTATGGCAGAAAACTTAGCCGGAATTAATCCACCCGATGTCGATGGCGACATCTTGCGCGCGATTTCAACACCACTTTCTACCGATGTCGGAATCACCGTTTTGGGTGGTTCACTCGCCCCAGAAGGTGCGGTTTCGAAAACTGCTGGTATCGGAATCGATTTCTTTGAAGGTCCTGCGCGCGTCTTTGACCGCGAACCTGCTGCGATGGAAGCCGTTGAAAACGGAACTGTAAAAGCTGGCGATGTAGTTGTAATTCGTTACGAAGGACCAAAGGGCGGTCCAGGTATGCGCGAGATGTTGATGGTCACCGGTGCAATTAAAGGCGCTGGACTTGGTAAATCAACTCTGCTCTTAACCGATGGTCGCTTCTCAGGTGGTTCAACAGGACTTTGTGTAGGACACATTTCACCAGAGGCCGTTGATGGTGGACCGATTGCATTTATCAAAGATGGCGATGTAGTTCGCATCGATATTAAATCGCGCAACTTGGATCTCTTGGTAGATCCTGCAGAACTTGAAGCCCGCAAGGCCGGCTGGAAACCGCTTACCCATAAATACACCCGTGGCGTCTTGGCTAAGTTCACCAAGACTGTTGGATCGGCCTCGAAGGGCGCAGTCTGCCAGTAGTTTCATAATTTGAGACTTACATCTCAAACCTTGACTCATGCGCCTGCGGCATTGGAGAATAAGCGCATGTCAAAAGAGCTCGCGCTTATCTCGTCATCAGTCATTTCAGTGATTGTGGTGGTGATTCGATAGCGCGTGCCTTTTTAACGCACGCGCCCTCAGATCCTCTGAGGGTTTTTTCATTTAAGAAATGAATCGTAGAAATAAAAAGTTAAAGCAAGTTGAACCAAAGAAAAACGAGAGAGTACGGAAAGGAGTAAGAAGATGGCGCACATTCCAACGGCCAACGGCACAGCAATGACAGGAGCTACTTCATTGGTGAAAAGCCTAGAAGCAGCAGATGTAGAAGTGATGTTCGGATTGCCAGGTGGCGCGATTCTTCCTGCTTACGATCCGATCTTTGATTCATCGATTCGCCATATCTTGGTTCGCCACGAACAAGGCGCAGGTCACGCAGCAACTGGTTATGCACAAGTTACTGGTCGCGCTGGAGTCTGCATCGCAACATCTGGTCCTGGTGCCACAAACCTAGTTACACCCTTGATGGATGCGGCGATGGATTCGGTTCCGCTAATTGCAATAACTGGTCAGGTTCCATCTGCTGCAATCGGTACTGATGCATTTCAAGAAGCTGATATTCGTGGCATCACAATGCCATTTACAAAACACAATTACTTGGTCACTAATCCAGATGAAATCCCTGCAGTAATCGCTGAGGCTTTCCATATTGCAACTACCGGCCGTCCAGGTCCAGTACTTGTTGACGTAGCTAAAGATGCTTTGCAGAAGATGACCACATTTAACTGGCCAACTTCCATCAA
>JBEAMT010000053.1:0-4118 GCA_041165825.1 Actinomycetota bacterium
CATACAAGGGTGACGCTTACTGCGTTAAGTGCAAAGAGAAGCGTGACTTCGAAGGCACTGTGAAGATCTCAGACTCTGGTCGTCGCATGGCACAGGGCATCTGCCCAGTCTGTGGCACCAAAGTCAACAGAATTCTTGGCAAGGCTCAGTAACAACCCGCAAGTCTATTTTTAGACTGGTAAAAATTCACCCCGTTGTTCGCCACACGTTGGCGAGCACGGGGTGAATTTATTTTTATCCCCTGCGTAAATCTTTCTGCGCGTAATTGGCGATCACACACAGCCTCAACCGACTTACCTGCACCCAACGCCAATCCTTCGCAGATGACAAATCCAAGAGTTCAATCACCAAGACTTAAAGCCGGCACATCCCTATACCGCCAGAGCCACGTTGCTAACGGCTACCTAATTGGAAATTCGCGCTCGCAGGTAGCGATCTATTCCAGCGATGCGCCTGCTCTCTACTCTGCACTTAAATCTGGAGCAGACCGCAATGAGATCTGTGCCAATCTTTCGATGTCTCATCAAGACTTTGAAGAGCTGCTCGCCGATCTTGCGGCAAATGAACTATTGCAAACCGAGCAGAGCGCGATTGAAGTCTCACAACGTTTTATCTCACAGATAGCAGAACGCGCCCAAAAATTTGGTGACCGAAGTAAAGATGCTGCCTTATCGCAAATGAGTAATCGAATCGAAGCTGAGTTAACTCTGACACGTTGGCTGCCTGGTGTTAGTGACTCGGGAGTGAATAAAGTTAGTGCGCGCCAATGTGCACATATTGAAATCTCTGGAAACTCTCGTGCGGCACAACATCTCTATGCACAATTAATTGCAAGTGGTGTAACAGATACACAATTTGCTCCAACATTTCGTCGTGGCGCAGAATTAGTTGGAGATTTGGATATAACTGGTGGCTATCTTTCAGCCATAGATAATGGTCAAATATTTGTAAAGAGTAGCGATGCCATTGCAAAGAGCCTCTCACTATTTCCTGCCGTCAAAGAAAGTGCCGAAGAAGTTCCGAAAAACTTTGCAGAAAATGTCATAAAGGTTCATTTCGGCGAAATAGATCCCGCAATTCTTGCGCTCTGGATGGCAGTAGGACAAAGACATATTTTAATTAGCGAGATAAGCGGGGCCCGTTTAATCATTTCTCAGTTAGTAAACCCTGGTTTTACGCCATGTACTCGCTGTTTAGAACTAACTATTAATGATCAAGGTAATTGTGAAGTAATTGAACCTCCAACTAAGCCAGATCAAATTCCAGTCGTTGGAGCGCATTACCTTTCTGCAATATTGGCTGCACAATTGCTCTCCACAATTGATACCGGTAACGCAGATTTATCGCGTGATGCGATTGCAATCGACCTGACCGATCTCTGTAATACAGAACACATCACGATTTCCCGCCATCCCATGTGTGGGTGCAGTTGGTAGCCGGTTTTCAAATAGCGCAAAGGCCCCTTTCTAATAAAGAATACGGGCATGGCCAAGAAGGATCAGATCGAAAGCGAGATTCCGAAATCTACTGCTGCGCGTTCAGCGAAGATGGTTTCGATCCCTGTCGGTTTGGCAGGTCGCGGTGTTTTAGGTCTTGGCAAACAACTTGTTGGCCAATCATCTTCTGTAGTCATTACCGACATTCAAGAGAAGACTGCAGAACAACTCTTTAAAGTTCTAGGCGAGCTAAAGGGTGGTGCGATGAAGTTCGGCCAAGCTCTTTCAGTATTTGAAGCAGCCCTTCCAGAAAATATTGCAAAGCCTTATCGTGAAACGCTAACTAAGTTGCAGGAGTCTGCTCCGCCGCTTCCAACTCGCGTTGTACATAAAGTGTTGGCTAAGGAACTTGGTGAAAACTGGCGCGATAACTTCACCTCATTTGATGACAAACCAACTGCTTCGGCTTCTATCGGCCAAGTGCATAAAGGAGTTTGGAAAGATGGCCGCCCAGTTGCGGTAAAGATTCAATATCCAGGTGCGGCTGAGGCTTTAATCTCTGACTTAAATCAGATTCAACGCTTTGCCAAGATCTTCCAGTTAGTTCTGCCTGGCCTTGATATGAAGCCGCTGCTCGAAGAACTTCGCGCGCGCATCATTGAAGAAGTTGATTACAAATATGAAGCAGAGGCGCAAGAGGCTTGCTGGCGCGCATATGAGAACGATCCAGATGTAGCGATTCCAAAAGTTGTTATGTCATCGGACAAAGTTTTAGTTTCTGAATGGCTAGAAGGAACACCTCTTTCGAAGATAATCGCTGAAGGAACGAAAGAGCAACGTGATAACGCGGGAATGCGTTTGGCACGCTTCCACTTCACTGCGCCAGAGCGCGCAGGATTGCTGCACGCTGATCCGCACCCGGGTAATTTCCGTTTGCTCGCCGATGGTCGTATTGGAGTTCTCGATTTCGGCGCTTGTAATCGTCTACCAAATGGATTCCCTGAGCCATTTAAGAACCTGCTCAAGCATGCACTCGATGATGATGCACAAGCTTTATATGACGGCTTTAAGAAAGATGGATTTATCTTGCCTGAAGTCGATGTGGATCCGAATTTGGTTTTGGATTTCTTAGTTCCTCTGGTTGAACCGCTTCGCACTGAAACATTTAAATATTCTCGCGAATGGTTGCGTGATCAGAGCGCCCGCGTTGGCGATCCCCGCAATCCAACTGCGAAGATCGGTTTCCAACTTAACTTGCCCGCAGAGTACGTATTGATCCACCGCGTTACCTTGGGAACAACCGGAATCTTCTGCCAGCTAGAGGCAGAAGGAAATTTCCGCGATGAAGCGCTTTCTTGGTTCCCCGAGATCGCACCAGCTAATGCTTAATTATTAATTAGCGAACGATCTTACGTACTAATTTCCAGTGATATAAATAAACTGGAATTGTCACAAGAAGTGTTACAAAAGAGCTCGTTATGCCACGAATCGCGTTACGACGATTCTGATCTATATTGGCTTGCTTTATAACTTCCGGATCTACTTTTTCACCGTTCTGCATTGCATAAGGATCAACATATCCCTGATCCGGAACGAAGAAGTCTAAGCCACGATTAATTAGATTAATCAGTGTAAAGAGGCAGACCAACAGAGTAATCAGGCTGACTGCATATAGATAAAGAGAGCGCCAATCAACGCCTTGGTGCATTTCTTTGACGTCTACCTTTTTGACTTCTACTTTGGTTGCACTCTTCTTGGTAACGCTCTTTTTTGCAGTGGTTGATTTCTTCGCTGTTGCGGCCATAACTTGAGAATACCCTCTAAGGCGCTAGAGTGAAACAATCCAGCGCTTAAACGGCGCATCTGCAAATTCGTAAATCGCTGCTGGGGTGCGCCGATAGATTGCGCAGAAATCCTTGCCGCCTTTAAAGCGCATTGTCCCGAGCATAATTAAAAATGGGAATCCTGTACCTGGCGCACGAAATCCTCTTATATATAAACGTTTCCAGGGATTAGATACTTCAGACTTCGAAACCAATTGACTGCTTGAAATAGTTAGATCTCCGTGCAAGGCGCCTAATTTCTCTAGCGTAGAAAGTTTGAGAGTTAATACTCCATCTTTCTCAAATACTTTGGCCATCAAATTTTCCCTTCATAGCTAACTTAGTCAATTATGTGCAAGAGTAATGAGAGTTTTGCACAATACAAAATGGATGTCCTGCCGGATCAAGATAGATACGAAAACGCTCTGGTTTTGGTTGGAAGGCAGCTTTAACGGCGCCGATTGCAAGTAAATCTCTTTCAGCAACATCCAAATCTTTAGCATGAAAATCAATATGCGCTTGTTGAGGCAATCCACCGGTTGGCCAAGTTGGTCTTTGATAATTTTCTATCTTTTGAAAGCCCATCTTAGTTATGCCCTTTTTATCAAGTAATTCAAGCCATTCACACGTTTGCGCTGTTTCGCCTTCATCAAATGGTTGAACCGCATGCCCTGTGATCTTCAAGTAAAAGTGCGCTAACTCGACAGGATCGTCGCAATCAAGCGCTGTGTATGCGATATGTGCAATGGTCATGCGCTAATTCTCGCATGACCATTGCACGTGACGGATCCTTACCGATAGAACGAATTACACAAACGCTGCGATACGCGGCGGACGTCCCGCACGACGCTTGCGTTCG
>JBEAMT010000054.1:0-4922 GCA_041165825.1 Actinomycetota bacterium
TTGTTCGTTTCGTCACTTAAATCCTGAGAATTAAGCCAGTTTCAAGTGGTGAGGTTGCCCAACACACGCCACGATAGGCGCATGGAAGAGCTTTTGACGGTGGCCGCTGTTGCCCGCCGCATAGGAGTCGCACCTGCGACCCTGCGGACCTGGGCTCGCCGTTATGGCCTTGGCCCCTCGAGCCATGAAGCCGGGGACCACCGCAAGTACTGCGCTAGCGATCTCGCCAAACTAACTCTGATGCGCCGCCTGATTTCAGCCGGTATGGCACCGGCCGATGCGGCAGCGCAAGCTTTGGCGCATAAAGGCGAAGTTAAAGTAGAAAAGATTTTAAAGACATTTGAAGTTCGCCAAGATGTTGTGACCGCAATTGTTAAAGCGGCAAACGCTTTAGATCGAAATTTTGTCGAAGCGATACTGCGAAAAGATATTGAAAAATATGGGGTAATTGATAGCTGGCAGGAAGTAATTGTTCCAGTCCTGATTATTGTGGGGGATGCTTGGGCTGAATCAGGAACTGGTATTGAAGTTGAGCATTTGCTCTCTGAAACTATCACGGGCATTTTGCGCGAACGCTCTAAACAGTTAAAGACACCACTTAACGCCCGCCCAGTTTTACTTGCTTCCGTTGGTGAAGAACTGCACTGTTTGGCGCTACATGCTTTACATGCCGCGCTCGCTGAAGCAAGAATTGAATGCAATTTCATGGGTGCACGAACCCCGCTTGAGGCGCTATCTAATGTCGTTGAACGCAGCGCGCCACCTGCCGTATTTCTCTGGGCGCAACTATCAAAAAATGGCGATCCAAAATTCTTCCGTGATGTTCCAGCGATCCGACCTGCACCTCGCTTTATCCTCGGTGGCCCGGGCTGGGATCGCGAAGAATGTGGCGATGTGGCCTTTGCAGATGATTTAACGCTGGCCTGCCAAGAAATCAAGCAGGCAATCGGGGCTTAAATCTCAAGTTAGACTAGGGCGCTCAACCACAGTACGGAGGGCCCATGAGCAGCGATAACGATAAAGTCGCGATGCTCGGGCTGACTTACGACGAT
Organism: Actinomycetota bacterium; assembly: GCA_041165825.1. GTDB lineage: Bacteria > Actinomycetota > Actinomycetes > Nanopelagicales > Nanopelagicaceae > Planktophila. Next base: position 1,053 of record JBEAMT010000054.1, read on the forward strand.
GTGCTCTTATTGCCAGATGCCTCTGAGGTTGTCCCGAGCGAAGTAAATACTGCAACCTGGTTAACTCGAAAGATTTCGCTCGAAGTTCCCTTGGTTTCATCTGCGATGGATACCGTTACCGAATCCACCATGGCGATCGCTATGGCTAAAGCCGGCGGTATCGGAATTATTCACCGAAACCTTCCGATCGATGAACAAGTTACCCACGTTAAATTAGTAAAGAACGTCGGCCTTGCTGGCGCCGCCGTTGGCGTTGGGGATGACGGATTTGCACGCGCCCAATCTTTAATTGAAGCCGGTGTTGATGTTGTCGTTGTCGATACAGCACACGGCCACCACCGCGCAGTACTTGATGCGATCGAGCGAATTAAAAAGTTTTCTTCAACAATCCAAATAATCGGCGGCAATATTGCCACTCGCGCAGGTGCGCAGGCTTTGATTAACGCGGGTGCGGATGCAGTAAAAGTTGGCGTTGGTCCAGGGTCTATCTGCACAACACGTGTTGTTGCAGGCGTTGGCGTTCCACAAATTACCGCGATCATGGAAGCGGCCAAGGCATGTAACAAAGCTGGCATTCCACTAATCGCAGATGGTGGTCTTCAATATTCAGGAGACATTGTTAAAGCAATTGTTGCCGGTGCAAATTCAGTAATGCTTGGTTCTCTTCTTGCTGGTTGCGAAGAATCTCCAGGACAACTTGTTGAAATTGATGGCCGTAAATACAAGGCATATCGCGGGATGGGTTCGTTAGGTGCGATGCAATCACGCGGTGAACAAAAGTCATATTCCAAAGACCGCTATATGCAAGACGATGTTCTCTCTGAAGACAAACTTGTACCTGAAGGCATTGAAGGCAAGGTCGCTTACCGCGGACCAGTAGCCGATGTTGTTCACCAACTAGTTGGTGGTCTGCGCAGCGGAATGGGTTACGCCGGAGCGCCTGATATCGAAACTCTTCGCCGCGAAGGTCGCCTTATCCAAATTACCGCAGCAGGGCTACAAGAAAGCCATCCCCACGATGTCTTACATGTTGCCGATGCCCCTAACTACAGCAAGAAGAGCTAAGGAAGGCCGCTATGGATATCGAGATCGCACCGGGAAAGCGCGCCCGGCAGGCATATTCATTTGACGATATCGCCATCGTTCCCAGCCGCCGTACCCGCAACCCAGAAGATGTTTCAACTGCCTGGCAGATCGATGCCTACAAATTTGATATCCCTATGTTGGCAGCGCCTATGGACTCTGTTGTATCTCCAGAAACTGCGATTGAAATTGGGCGCCTTGGCGGACTGGGTGTTTTAAATCTTGAGGGACTTTGGACTCGCTATGACGATCCACGTATTCCACTTGGTGAAATCGCATCAATGCCAGATAAGCATGCAACCCGCCGAATGCAAGAAATTTATAGCGCACCTATTCGCCCCGAATTAATCAAAGAGCGCATCAAAACTATTCGTGATTCTGGCGTCACGGTTGCTGCGTCTCTTTCACCACAGCGCACTGCCGAACTTCATAAGGCGGTTATCGATGCTGGCGTGGATATCTTTGTAATCCGTGGAACCACAGTTTCTGCCGAACATGTAGGTCACGATGATTCAGTTCTAAACCTTAAGAAATTTATCTACGAACTTGATGTCCCAGTAATTGTTGGCGGAGTCGCAACTGCGACAGGTGCGCTGCACTTAATGCGCGCCGGCGCTGCTGGAGTACTTGTTGGTTTCGGCGGTGGCGCGGCGCATACAACTCGTAAAGTTTTGGGAATTGAAGTACCAATGGCCTCTGCAGTCGCCGAAGTTGCTGCTGCACGCCGCGAGTACTTAGACGAATCTGGTGGACGTTATGTTCATGTCATCGCCGATGGTTCTGTTGGCCGCTCTGGTGATATTGCAAAGGCGATTGCGGTTGGCGCCGATGCAGTGATGATGGGCTCGCCACTTGCTAAAGCAACGCAGGCGCCAGGGCTCGGTTGGCACTGGGGATCAGAAGCACATCACCAAGAACTGCCACGCGGTGAGCGCGTAAACGTGGGAACTGTCGGAACCCTTGAAGAAATCTTACTCGGTCCATCACACACATCTGATGGCTCGATGAACCTCTTTGGCGCACTTCGCCGCGCAATGGCAACTTCTGGATATTCAGATGTTAAGTCATTCCAGCGCGTAGAAGTAATTATTCACGGGGCGTAAATGAGTAATTCGCAGAACGGCGTACTGGTCGTTGATTTCGGTGCGCAATATGCGCAGCTGATTGCCCGTCGTGTTCGCGAAGCAAGTGTTTTCTCAGAGATTGTTCCTTCACATATCACCGCTGCAGAAGTAACTGCGAAAGCACCTTCTGCAATTGTTTTATCAGGTGGGCCATCAAGCGTTTACGCAGATCACGCACCTAAGTTTGATCCCGAAATTTTGAATCTTGGTATTCCGGTCTTCGGAATTTGCTATGGCTTCCAAGCTATGGCCGCAGCCCTTGGTGGCATTGTTAGTCAGACAGGAAAATCAGAATTTGGTCGCACAGAGATAAAAGCTGAAACTACTTCTAAAATTTTTGCTTCACTTCCAGCTTCGCAGAGCGTCTGGATGTCTCACGGAGATGCTGTTACACAAGCTCCTGCTGGATTTTCTATTTGTGCAGTAACCGCAGATACACCGATCGCAGCCTTTGAAGATGCCACAGGAAAAATTGCCGGAGTTCAATTCCACCCTGAAGTTCTTCACTCCGAACACGGTCAGGCAATTCTTAAAAACTGGTTGATCAATATCGCAGGCTGTATTCCTAACTGGACAACGGGCAACATTGCAGAAAACGAAGTTGCTAAAGCGAAAGCGCTGATTGGCAGCAAGCGCGTTATCTGCGGCCTCTCTGGTGGAGTTGATTCAGCAGTTGCTGCCGCAATCGTGCAGCGCGCAGTTGGTGCGCAACTCACCTGTGTATTCGTCGATCACGGCTTGCTACGCAGCGGTGAATCTGAACAAGTACAACGCGACTTCGTTGCCGCTACTGGCATTGATCTAGTTGTGGTTGATGCGGTTGATCAATTCTTAAGTGCTCTAGCTGGGATTACCGATCCTGAGACCAAGCGAAAAATCATCGGCCGTGAATTCATTCGTTCATTTGAGAAGGCAGCACGTGATATCGCAGCGGGAGGAGATGTTGAATTCTTAGTGCAGGGCACGCTCTACCCAGATGTTGTCGAATCGGGCGGCGGTACCGGTACTGCGAATATCAAGTCACACCACAATGTTGGTGGGCTTCCAGATGATTTGAAGTTCACACTTGTTGAACCGCTTCGCACTTTATTTAAAGATGAAGTACGCCAAGTTGGTTTAGAACTTGGGCTTCCTGAAGAGATAGTTTGGCGCCAACCATTCCCAGGCCCAGGTCTTGGTATCCGCATCATCGGTGAAGTAACTCAGGATCGTCTGGAAATTCTGCGCCATGCAGATTTAATCGCGCGTGAAGAGTTAAAGGCAGCCGGACTTGATCGCCAGATCTGGCAATGTCCAGTTGTTCTCTTAGCTGATGTGCGCAGCGTTGGTGTGCAAGGCGACGGTCGCACTTATGGACACCCAATAGTTTTACGTCCAGTATCAAGTGAAGATGCAATGACTGCAGATTGGTCGCGCGTTCCTTATGAGACCCTCGAAAAGATATCGACTCGTATCACCAATGAAGTTCGTGAAGTAAACCGAGTTGTGTTGGATGTGACTAGCAAGCCTCCTGGGACGATCGAATGGGAATGACCGTGAAAAAATTCTTTTCTTTATTTATTGTTTTAGCGTTACTTCCAGTTCCGGCATCAGCTGCGGAGCGCCCAACTTCAGTTAAGGGTTGCGCTAAGCCAACATCTAAGGCGCATGCACCAGCAACGCT
>JBEAMT010000055.1:0-5391 GCA_041165825.1 Actinomycetota bacterium
ACAGGGCGGCGCGCTAACCAACTGCGCTACTGGGCCTTCGCGTCCCCAACGGGATTTGAACCCGTGTTACCGCCGTGAAAGGGCGATGTCCTAGGCCCCTAGACGATGGGGACTAGAGGAGGGTGAATTCTATAGCCCTATAAATGCTCCACCTACCAGGGTTAAAAACCGCGAAAAATAAGGGTTTTTCACGGAATGATTTCTTTAATTCTTCCAAATCACTTCTTATGACTTACTATCTGCATGCAGTAAAAAATATCTTGGGGCCTATAGCTCAGTCGGTAGAGCAACGGACTTTTAATCCGTGGGTCCTCGGTTCGATCCCGAGTGGGCCCACTTTTCAATTTTGGTCATGACCGGATAATCGTTGGGGTCATGTAGAATAGGTATGTAAGCGGCGGGCGGGAATGTCCGAATTGTCCTATGTCCGCGACAAATGACCAGTCATTTCGTAGTGGGGAGTAGAGGCAGCGACGGCTGATCTCTGCAGTCCAATACCGGTTAAGGGGCATCTAAGTGGCGCTTAAAGCCAAGAAGAACGCGGCAGTTGAGGGAACTACTCCTGCCTCATGGAGCGTTGCCCAGTTCTCCACGTTCTATGCCCAAAATCGCGCGGAACTTGTTAACCACGCGGATCGAATCCTTAAAGATAGAGCGCGAGCTGAAGAGGTTTCGCAAGAAGCCTTGATCAAGTTCATGCTCGCAGCACCTGAACTATCAAGCCAAGAGCATGCACTCTCTTATCTACACCGAACAATTGAGAATCTCTGCATCGATCTCTTCCGCGCTGAGAATCGTCGTCCGAATCTAGTTGCGCTAGATGATGCGACCGCTGAGGTTGAAGCGAATTGGCAAGTACCTGGCGATCACGTTGAAACGATCGTTGCCGCAGAAGATGCCGCGATTGTTCGCCAAGCGCTTTCACTTCTCTCCCCCGCAGAGCGCGCCGCTCTTGTTATGTGGGAGATGGAGGGTCGTTCCACTCAAGAGATCGCTAAAGAACTTGGTATCAAAGAATCTGCTGTCCGTCACACCGTCTCTCGCGCTAGAGCATCTCTCCGTAAAGTCCTATCAACTCTTGTTATTGATGAAAAGCGCGGCCTAACCGCACTTGATCTTCTAAGCACTACCTATAAGAAGGCATCCGAGCTTGCCAGCAAGAGCGGCAAAGCTGCCATGTCACTAGTTCTTCTTGTCACCGCCTTCCTTGGCTTTAACTCCATGACCGGCACTGAGCCAATCCAGACCGTCATTAGCGCACCTGTCATTGCAGAGCCAGAGGCAGTAGTTGAAGCCGCTCCTGTTATTGAGGCTGCTCCAATAAAGGAAGTAACTACTGCAGTTAACGCAGCCGATGCTGCTGCCGAACTTGAATTCTTAAACGCCCAGCTAAGTACTGCTGCGGTGATGCTGGAAACCCTTCAACTAATCGAAGGGAAGGAATAAAGGTTTCCATCTTCTTATGTGATCGCACGTGCTTCACATAGGGAAATGGAATTAGAAGAAGTCAAACGACTTCTTCGAGCCAGATCAGGAAAGGCCTGGTCTGACTTAACGAAAGGAAAAGAATGTCTATTAAGACACTACGCAAGCGCATCGCGCTTGTTGCAGTATCTGCTCTAGGCGCTGGAGTCATGTCGGTGACTTCAACTCCAGTGGCTAACGCTGCGCTAATTGAATATGCAGCTGGAACGGACGGTTCGCTTGGAGCACTAAACGGCACATATTGTGTTGCTTACGGTGCAACTGGGGCGACGGGCGTAACTCAGACTGACTCAACAGCAGCGGACGATTTGCGTACAATCGTGATGCCTGTTGGTGGAAAATTCAATCTCGCAATCGGTGATGGTGGAGATATGGTTGTATTAACCGCCGGACTTGTCGCCGATGTTTTTGGCGTGACCCAAGCAGGAGCTGTCGTTTCTAATGGCGGTCTTCAAATTGTAGCCGCCGCCGATGAAGATGATTTCAACGTAACAGCGACTGTAGCTGGCACTTACTCCCTGAAGTCATATTCAACAAACGCAGGTGGAGCAGCTAAGTCATCGATTACTATCTCAGTGGTTGCATCATGTACGGCAACGACATGGTCAGACTCAACGAGTTCATATGAGGTCAGTGCCGCCGAAGACACAACACCAGATGGAGAAGCTGGATCTACCTACACATTCGTAGATGAAGCTACTGCTTACATCAGCTTACTTGGAAAGAATGCGTATAGCGCAAACCTTCCTTCAGGTACTTGGATCGCGTCCGCGACCGGTGCCGTAGTAGTTGGTATTTCTGATGGTGCAGGAGCGTCGGTTGGAGCAACATCAATTGCTTCTGTCACAGCGGACGGTTCTACAATCCATGTTGCAGTCGAACAAGCAAGTTCTGGCTCTGCTGTTAATTCAACTGTGACCGTTTCGTACAATGGCACGACAGTGTTCTCAAAGGCAATCAAGTTCACAGGTGATGCAGCAAAAATCACTGTTTCTGGCGTAGACGTTCAAGACACAGCCAATACGGCTGCCGGTGACTACGACGTAACAGTACAAGATGCTGCAGGTAACTATCTAGCTTGGACAGTTTCTGGCGATGCCGCAAAGTACAACAATGTTGTTACGTCAGTAACTGGCGGAACAACAACGGCTGGAGATCCATCAGGAACTGTTGCTGCTGCGACATGGACCTGTAATGGTGCTTCAGGTGAAGCCACGGTTCGTGTAAAGGCAACCACAAACGCAGGAACAACAATCTATTCAAATGATTTCGTTGCTAAGTGCGGTAGTGCTGCGTACACCTACACAGCAAGCCTAGATAAGGCAGTGTATGTTCCTGGTGATATTGCAACACTCACCATCACAGCAAAAGATGCTTATGGCTTCGCACCTTTTAAGGGCGAAACTGTTGATGCTGCTGCTGGAGTTCCTTCTATTGCAGGAAGCCAGATGACTGCAGTCAATACTCCTGTTGCCGCTGATGTATTCAACGCTGCCGGTGTAAAGGTATATACCTTCACAGTCGGTGCTACTGCCGGTAAGTACAACATGGCTGTAAATCTCGGATATGCCGGCAATGCTGCCGTTTCTGTACCGTACACAGTGTCTGGAGATGGATCAGTTACGAACGCTGAGGTACTAGCTGCGATCGTTAAGTTGATTGCTTCAATCAACAAGCAGATCAAAGCTCTACAGAAGTCCCTAAAGCGCTAATAACGCTTAGCTTCTAACCGAAGGGGCCGGGTCTCGAAAGGGATCCGGCCCCTTTGGCTTTGTGTGGGAAATGTGGGAATTCCACGGGGATTCACAGATTTGGACGGGGTTGGCATATATAAAGGGCGAGTAGGCTCTAGCCATAATTCCGAAAGGGGAAATCATGAAGGCAAGACTTTTGGCAATGGGCGCAGTAGCAGTCCTTGGGGCATCGATGGTTGTTGTGCCTGCGGCGCAGGCGGCCACGATTAAGAATGGCGTTAAATGCACTAAGGCGAATGCGACTACAAAGGTTGGTTCGAAGGTTTATCGATGTGGCAAGAATCCATATGTAAAGCCGACGCAATTGACTTGGACCCTTCGTGGTTGCTTTACGGCAAATGCGCTTTTGAAGGATGCAAGATCGCAATATGAAGATTGGAAGGATCTTGCCAAGCTCGCTGGAGCTGATGGCGAGAAGACTTTGAATGAACTGCAGACTTCAATCACAGAGCTTGAGAACACGATGAAGAATGAGGTCTGTAAGAAGGGCGCATAATTGCAATCAGCCCAAGTATGGGTTGCTGGCGAAGCGCTGATTGATCTTCTGCCCAACGGGGAGTCAAAACTCCCCGTTGTTGGCGGCGGCCCGGCAAATACGGCCAAAGCGTTATCTAATCTTGGATTCGCCACTTCATTTATTGGTGGAATATCAAGTGATGAATATGGAAAATTAATTGAAGGCGAACTTAGTTCTTATGGTGTTGATTTAAGCGGGGCCCTGCGCTCAGAACTGCCAACCGCGATAGCGGAGGTTGAATTGAGTGAATCCGGATCGGCAAGTTATAAATTCAAACTAGAAGGCACTGCAACTTTTGCTTTTGGTGAATGGTTACCTAAGGGCGATCCTCGGGTGATCCATATTGGGACACTTGCAACGATTATCGAGCCTGGGGCGAGCGCTTTGTTTGAGTGGGCAAGTGGATTTTCATCCCCGATTATTTTTGATCCTAATATTAGAAGTAGCGTGTTAGCGGATCGGGGTAAGTATCGGAAGCAATTTAAGAGATGGGCGAAGATAGCTTCGATAGTGAAGTTATCTGAGGAAGATCTTTCATGGCTGGGGTACACAGTTGATGAAATCCTTAATTTAGGGCCGGAATTAGTGGTTTTAACGAGAGGATCAATGGGCCTGAGTGGCTATCGAGCGGGTAATCGTGTTGATGTTGATGGTGTTGCGGTTGAAGTTGTAGACACGATTGGCGCGGGTGACACGGTTGGCGCTGTGATTGCTGAGGGAATCATTAATCATGGCGAATTGAAAGGTGAAGTTCTGCAATTAGTTTTACAGAGAGCCGCAAAGGCAGCCGCGATAACTTGCACAAGAGCTGGAGCTAAGCCGCCGAACTTTACAGAGTTAGCCGACTAGATCAACTTTTTTCATAATTTCAAGGACCTGATCCCTTGAATGGACACCTAGAAGTTCATAAATCTTGATTATGTCTTGTTTGATAGTTGATGGGGAGAAATTTAATCGTTCCGCAATCTGATCCGTGGTTAAATGCTCGGAGAAGTACTTAATAATCTGTTTTTGACGAGTGGTCAAGGCTTGTTTGGTCAGGTCAAAATCGAGGCTTTCGGGATTATTTAATTTTATTTTCCATTTTTGAAGATAAATTCCACATAAAGTAAGGAATGATTCGGTAACTGGGTTACTCATAAGGTTGGGTGAAGGCGCAAAAACTGAAGTAAAACCAATGGCGCCGATTACGCTAGAGCCAGAAGTTATGGGAAAGCTTGAAATTGTAATTTTTTCGCCAACTTGAGGGTCGGGATAATGCGGATATTTCTCTATCATTTCGTCGACGGAGGTAAGCACAATTGGTTTACCGGTGCGAGCCGAATCTGTAATCGGATGTGGCGACCAGAGTGGAATTTTCTTATATGGATTAGTTAATTCATCGGGATAACCGTATGTTCCAATTAAGTCTAAGAAACCTTCATGTCTAATGACGCCGAGGATTACTCCGCGACAATCAAGATGCGAAAGGGTTCGTAAGGCTATGTTTGATACGAGAGTGTTTGGATCTGGGTCATCCCCAACAATTTTTACGAAATCACGAAGCAACTCAATGAAGTAATCAGTGGTCACGCTCTCATCTACTCCAATAATGTCTAGACATGTTCAGTAATGACTTCTTCTTGAGTCTATGTG
>JBEAMT010000056.1:0-9494 GCA_041165825.1 Actinomycetota bacterium
CGGATAAATAAGAATCTAAACGGTTCAGGCGGGAAGGGCATCGGCTTCTTGCGAACCATCTTTAATCTAGTGCGTTCATTATCTATGCCATCTAATAGATCCAGCATTACCTGCGCACCAAAGCGCGTTGAACCAACTCCTAAGCCCGTGTAACCCAATACATAGGCAACGCGTCCACCGTAAGCCATTCCCCAGAAGGGTGAGAAGCGCGAACAAGTATCGATTGCTCCTCCCCAACCGTGCGTGAATTTAATTCCCTTTAGCTGCGGGAAAGTTTCTAAGAATGCCTCTGCCAGATGAGCATAAGTTTCGGCATCTGTTTCATATTCTTGGCGAACTTTGCCGCGGAAGTTATATATTGCATCGTATCCGCCCCAAAGAATTTCATTATCTTTAGTCATTCGATAGTAATGGAACTGATTACCTGCATCGGATAAGCCTTCGCGCTCTTTCCAGCCAATAGATTCGAGTTGTTCGGCGCTCAAAGGTTCGGTAACTAATTGGAAGTCATAGACAGGTACGACATATTTATGTGCGCGCTTAATTAGTGATTTGAAAACATTTGTGGCTAGCGCAACCTTTGTAGCATAAACGCTGCCATAAGGAGTGTGGACGATCATGCCGTTCTTCGTGCGCTCTAAACGTTCAACATGTGAATTTTCAAATATCTTTACGCCCAGACGGATGCATGCTCGTTCCAGCCCCCAAACTAAGCGGGCTGGGTCAACCAACGCAGTTCCATCAGGATCCCAGAGCGCTCCTTTATAGATCGGAGATTTGATTCGAGATTGAATTTGGCTCTGGTTTAAAAGTTCTACATGGTCGCCAAATGAATTTCGGAGATTGGCCTCTTCTTCTAAGCCCTGCATTTGCCAATCTTCAACGGCGACTCGAAGTTCGCCGTTCCATTCGAAATCGCACTCAATGCCGTACTTCTTGATCGTGGCTTCAATCGCATCTAGATTCTCGCGACCTAACTTTTCAATTACCGCCATCTCATCTTTAAATCGACCGTACCCATTCATGAATCCATGGGTCAGTGAATAACTGCAGAAACCACCGTTTCGCCCAGAGGCGCCAGCACCAGTTTCACGTTGTTCGACAACAATAACTTCGCGATCGGGATTAGCTTCCTTAGCCAAGAGCGCAGTCCAAAGACCGGTGTAACCCGCCCCGACGATGCATAAATCAGATGTCACATCACCGATAAGAGTTGGATGCGGCAAAGGCTCGAGCGGATCTTGATCCAACCAATAAAGTTCTGGCTGCATCTGGGATAAATGTTTAAGAATAGAAGGATCGATGGTAGCCATCGCTTTTTCCGGGAGCGCCCGGAAATCACCTCTTCAATTACTACTAGTAGTTGTCCCGGGTCCTCCGGAGTCCAACCCCATAACGCAGATTTTTCGATTTACAACCTGTGGTTCGTTATAGATACGACTTTATATTAGCGCGCTTTACGACGATTTACTATCTGACCCGCCAGAACTATCGCCAGCGCAAGGAAGAACATGCTTGAGGCAATCACATTTGCCTGCGCCGGAATTCCGCGAGCAGCCGCTGTGTAAACAAACTTGGGAAAAGTTATAACGGTTCCTGAGTTGAAGTTGGTAATAATGAAATCATCGAATGAGAGGCTAAAAGCCAGAAGCGCAGCTCCGGCAATACCAGGTGCTACCAATGGAAGAGTTACGCGACGGAAAGTTTGAAATTCGTTGGCATATAAATCCATCGCCGCTTGTTCAAGTCGCGGATCAAGGCTAGCAATGCGCGCCTTAACTGTGACAACAACGAATGAAATACAGAAAACTACGTGTGCAATAACTGTTGGCCAAAATCCCGGATTAATTTGAAGCACCAGGAATAGAGATAACAACGATGCACCTAGAACAATTTCTGGAGTTGCCATTGGCAAGAAAATCAAGAGATTGGAAGTTGAACGTCCTCTAAATTTATGGCGACCAATTGCAAATGCGATCATCGTTCCTAGAATCGTAGAGAAGATGGTAGCCAGCAAGCCAATCTTGATCGAATTTGCTAAAGCGCTACAAACTTCTGGTGCGCCACATGGGTTCTGCCAGTTGCCGAGGGTGAAGCCTTTCCAGACCAGGTTGCTCTTTCCGGAATCGTTAAATGAAAATGCAAAAGTGTAGGCAACAGGAATAAAGAGATAGGTAAAGGCTAAGAACATATAAACACGAATTAAATTACGGCCGAACCAGCGTCTGAATCTAATGACTGGTGAAATAGTTGGCGCAGTTGCCTCAGCAATTTTCTTGCTCATACCAACTCCTCTGTTCCAGCCTTGCGAATATAGAGAGTTACTAAAATCAAGATTGCTGCCATCAAAGTAAAGGAAAGTGCAGCGGCGGTTGGATAATCAACGATTTTAAAGTAGCGAGATTCAATGACGTTGCCGATCATCTTGGTGTTTGGGCTACCTAAGATCGCAGCATTTACATAGTCACCAGCTGCTGGAATAAAGGTAAGCAGAGTTCCGGCAACCACACCTGGCATAGAAAGTGGGAGTGTCACCTTACGAAATGTAGTAAATCCATTCGCGTAGAGATCACCTGAAGCCTCAAGCGTACGTGGATCAATGCGATCTATAGAGGCATAGAGCGGAAGGGTCATAAACGGCAAGAAGTTATAGGTCATACCCATTACGACCGCAAAAGAAGTAGAGGTGAGCGTGGTGCTTTCACTAATTATTCCTATTGTTCGCAACGTGGGAACTACGAAGCCTTCTTCGCCAAGAATCTGCTTCCAGGCCACTGTACGGAGGATAAAAGAGGTGAAGAACGGTGCAACGACAAGAACTAAGAAGAAATTTTTATATTTGCCAGATTTAAAGGCGATCGCATAAGCCAGCGGATATGAAATTGCCAAAGCAAGAAGAGTCGCAATTAGAGCGTAGATAAATGAACGCCCAAATTGTTCCTTATTTTCTACAAAGGCATCAATATAGTTTGCGAATCGGAAGGTTTGTTCGTATTGGCCGGTATCTCCACCACTAATTGGAGTCTGCGTTGAGGTCTGTGCCAAATTTATGATTGGCACGATGAAGAAGGTAAAGAGGAAAGCAAAGCCGGGAATAAGTAGCAGGTAGGGGGTTCGGATCTTTCGCATTGCAGTTGCGACTTACTCTTCGTCTAGATCTTCAGGGGTTACTTCAGATCCAGCAGTGATGTCTTCATCACCGCGTAAGGCAAATGTAAATACTGGCGCCCATGAAATGTTTACGGAATCACCCTTATTAAATGGCGCAACGCCATCATCATTTTGCTCGAAGACCATTAACTCTTGTCCCCAAGGCATCTCAACCTGGTACTGCGTTGAAACTCCAATATAAGAAACATCTTCGATACGTCCACCAGTTAGCACATTGCCAGTAACCGGTGTTCCGAGCAATGAGATGCGGAATTTTTCGGGGCGAATGCCAGCATACATGGAGTTATCAACTGCATGAGAGCGGTTCTTGGGAAGTGAAATTTTCTGACCATAAAGATCTGCAACTATGGAATCACCGTCATTGCCAACTATTGTTCCCTTGATCAAATTCGATTGCCCAAGGAAATTAGCCACAAATGCCGTCTCTGGATTGTCGTAGAGATCTGCAGGAGATCCCATCTGCTCAATCTTTCCTTCATTCATAACCGCGATCGTGTCGGCCATAGTCATAGCTTCTTCTTGATCATGAGTAACGTGAACGAATGTCAAGCCAACTTCTTTTTGAATCCACTTAAGTTCAATCTGCATCTGGCGACGCAATTTAAGATCGAGCGCGCCAAGTGGTTCATCAAGAAGTAGCAGTGCTGGACGATTAACAATTGCACGCGCAAGTGCGATGCGCTGCTGCTGTCCGCCAGATAACTGAGTTGGCTTTCGCCCTGCTAGATGAGGAAGCTCGACGAGGTTTAGTACCTTGTTTACTTCAGCATCTACATCCTTGATACCGCGACGGCGCAAGCCGAAGGCGATATTTTCAAAGATGGTTAGATGTGGAAATAGCGCGTAGTTCTGAAAAACTGTATTGATTGGCCGCTGATATGGCTTTGTTGTAGTGATATCAGTTTCACCTAAGTGAATGCTGCCGATCGTTGGTTCTTCAAGTCCTGCGATCATGCGCAAGGTCGTTGTCTTACCGCACCCAGAAGGTCCAAGAAGTGCAAAGAATGAACCTTTTGGGATAGTAAGTGAAAGATCATCTACCGCCTTGAAATCACCATATTCTTTAGTGATTCGAGTGAGTATTAAATCCCCTCGTGCAGAACTAGCGTCAAAAGACACTTAGTTGCCGGCGGCCTTCTGGAACGCCTCAGTCCAAGCAGTTTCTTCTGTTGGTGTTAGCGAACGGAAAACGCTGAGATTCTTCAAAGTTGCCTCAGTTGGGAAGATGTATTCACTCTTAGCTAGATCTGGATCAATCTTCTCCATCTCTGCTTGAGCGCCCTTTACTGGAGTTACGTAGTTAACGTAGGCAGCAACTTCTGCTGCAATCGCTGGGTCGTAGTACCAGTTGATCAATTTTTCAGCACTCGCCTTTGCTTCTGCAGTCGCAGTTGATGGGATCAACATGTTGTCACCTGAAATTGTTCCGCCTGATTCAGGGATTGCGAAGTCGAACTTACCTTCATTCTCTGAAGCCAAAATGAACATATCGCCAGACCAACCGATTACTGCAGTGGCATCACCAGATGTGAGATCTTCTGCGTATTCATTGCCCTTAACTCCACGAATCCAGCCATCTGAAATCTTGCCAGCCATGAAATCAACTGCGTTCATGTATTGATCCTCAGTTACGGTTGCAGGATCTGCACCTTGCGCAAGCAAAATAACTCCGATGGTGTCGCGAAGTTCAGAGAGAACAACGATCTTACCTTTGTTCTGTGGAGCGAAGAGATCTTCGAGTGTGCGAATACCCTTTGGATTCTTTTCTGTATTCCAACCGAAGCCACCCATGATGCCTTGCCAAGTGAGTGTGGATTCACGGTTTGGATCGTATGAAGGTGATGCAAGAGTGTCGAGAATGTTTGACTTGTTTGGAATATTTGCGGCATCAAACTTTTGAGCGTAACCAAGACGAATCCAGCGCGCTGCCATCCAGTCGGTTGGGCAAACTAAGTCATATCCAATATCTTCATTTAACTTTAACTGCGCTTGAACCTTGCCGAAGAATTCATCGTTATCGTTGTAATCTTCAAAATACTTTGTTTCAATTCCAGTTGCCTCAGTGAACTTATCGAGTGTTGGGTAAGTCTTATTTGCCTCATCGAAATCTAGGTAGAGAGGCCAGTTACCCCAACGAACTAAATCACCTGATGCGGCGGAGTCTCCGCCTGAACTGCATGCGGCGAGCGCACCAGCAGCACCAACGCCGCCAATACCTGCGAGAACTGCGCGACGTGAAACACGTGCGTTAATGATTGAACGTGCCTCTGGTGATAGTGATGCTTTCTTAGCCATGAGTATGGACTCCTTTTGTGCCGGAACAAGGGACGGTTGTGCAGGGCTCATTATGTAACTGATTTGCCCTGCAAGCCAAACGATTTCGCCGTAATTTAGCGGAAATTTTGGTAAATCTTTACCCGTTGATATTGCTCATGACGTGCTTGATACGGGTGTAATCCTCAAAGCCGTAGCTAGACAGATCCTTGCCATAACCAGAGCGCTTAAAGCCACCGTGCGGCATCTCGGCAACGATTGGGATATGGGTATTGATCCAGACACACCCGAAGTCGAAGGCCTTAGCCATCCGCATCGCTGTGCCGTGATCCTTGGTCCAGACAGAAGACGCTAGTCCGTACTCGACGCCATTTGAAAGCGCGATCGCTTCTGCCTCGTCCTTAAATTTCTGGATAGTAATTACTGGTCCAAAGATTTCAGATTGGATGTGCTCATCCTGCTGACGCAAGTCTGCGATGACTGTAGGAGCGATGAAATAGCCTGCACGATCTAGGGCTGATCCACCAGCGACGACGCGGGCATGTGATGGAACGCGGGATAGGAAACCTTTCACGCGTTCAAATTGTGAGGCGTTATTTACTGGACCAACTATGACATCTTCATTTGGCATACCAACCGCGATCTCGTTACTTGCTTGGTTGGCAAGGAGTTTGACCATATCTTCATAAACGCCTTCTTGAACTAATACGCGAGTTGCAGCAGTGCAATCCTGGCCTGAGTTAAAGAACCCTGCTACGGCGATGCCAGCTGCAGCCGCCTCAAGATCTGCATCATTAAATACAACAACCGGGGCTTTGCCGCCTAGTTCAAGGTGAACGCGCTTTAACTGCTTGGCTGCACTTCCGGCAACTTCCATACCTGCGCGCACTGAACCAGTAATTGAAACCATAGCTGGTGTCTCATGTTCAACAACAGCTTTCCCAGTTTCGCGTTCTCCACAAATCACATTTATAACGCCATCTGGCAAAAATTCACCCATGATCTCGGCCATGAAAACTGTTGATGCTGGAGTTGTATCGCTGGGCTTCAAGACAACAGCATTTCCAGCTGCAATTGCTGGCGCCCATTTCCAAACGGCCATCATCATTGGATAGTTCCAAGGTGTGACTTGTCCGCAAACACCTACTGGTTCGCGACGAATAAATGAAGTCATGCCTTTCATATATTCGCCGGCAGATTTACCTTCTAGGTTGCGGGCTGCACCAGCAAAGAAACGAATCTGGTCAATCATTGGTGGGACTTCTTCAGATGTAGTTAGCCCAATAGGCTTTCCGCAGTTTTCAGATTCAATAGCAATAATTTCTTCGGCACGTGATTCGATGGCATCAGCGATCTTTAGCAGTGCGCGTTGGCGCTCAGATGGGGTTGAATCGCGCCATTGACCGAAGGCGTTTGCGGCAGCAGACATCGCCTTGTCTACATCAGCGGCATTTGAATTAGGTGCGGTCGCAAAAGCTTGGCCAGTTGCTGGATTGATCAGCATAGTTGTCTCACCTGAAGACGAGTCAACTAACTTTCCATTTACAAAGTTCTGCAACTTCTTCATCTTAGCTCTGCCCCTTTACTGCGCGAATCAGTTGATCACCGTGATCAACTGGATGTTTTGAATAACCGTCTAGCCATTTAGCAATTGTGTAATGACCAGATTCTGTATGAACTCCGGACTTTTCTAGATCAGATTCTTGCAAGCGTTTTATGACATCTAGCGAAGCAGCGCGGACCGCGGCAAAGACCGCAATTGAATTTTCAACCGGTGCACTTTCGTATCCAAGTTGTGGCGCGGTTGCCCAAAGATTTTCGTCATAACCTTGAATAACGGATCCTTCTGGTTCGGCAACTAGGCGACGCAGACGTGCATAAGATTGTGCTTCAGAATCTGCCAAGTGATGAATGATCTGACGCGCAGACCAACCTTCAGGATCTTTAATATCTAATTGATCAGCCATAACTCCACGAGCCAGATTTAAGAAGTACTGGGTGGAAGATTCATAAACTGCGGCTAACTCATTGATATTCATGGTTGGTGTGTTCATGAATGGGAGTCTATTTACTCTTTTCGGCCGCTGCCAACTGCCCGCAGGCGCCATCTATCTCGCGCCCACGCGTATCGCGCACGGTTACAGGGACTCCATAGTTTTCCAGGATTCTCACAAACTCTGCTTCATCTTCGCGGCGAGAGGCGGTCCATTTCGATCCAGGGGTTGGGTTAAGTGGGATCAGGTTCACGTGGGCGTTGCGGCTCTTTAATAAGCGACCCAATAAATCGGCACGCCACGATTGATCGTTAATGTCTCGAATTAGCGCGTACTCGATTGAATAACGGCGACCAGTTTTCTTCTCATAAGCATCAGCGGCTGCCAATACTTCACGCACCTTAAAGCGCGAATTAATTGGAACTAACGAATCCCGAAGTTCATCATCGGGGGTATGAAGTGAAACTGCCAAGGTGCAGTTGATTCTTTCTTCCATGAGTTTTTCAATTCCATTTACCAAGCCAACTGTTGAGACGGTTACAGAGCGCGCTGAAATTCCAAGGCCATCCGGATTTGGATCTGTAATATTTCGAAGAGTGCGAACAACTGCGTTGTAATTCGCGAGCGGTTCACCCATTCCCATAAAGACGATATTTGATAATCGGGCTTCTCCCCCAGGAAGTTCGCCATTGGCACATGCTCGTGCTGCAGCCACGATTTGTTCGGTGATTTCACCAGCTGTTAGATTGCGAGTCAATCCCGCTTGACCAGTTGCGCAGAAGGGACAGTTCATGCCGCATCCTGCTTGGGATGAGATACAAACGGTGACTCGATCTGTGTAACGCATCAATACTGATTCGACTAAAACTCCATCGTGCAACTTCCAAAGATCTTTACGAGTCATTCCGTTATCTGTGGTGCGTGAGGTAACTAGTTGAATCAACTTTGGCGTTAGCGCATCAGCGATTGTCTGACGTTCGGCCGTTGGGATATCGGTCCACTCTTCAGGGTTATTTGATAGATGAGAGAAATAGTGAGTTGCAACTTGCGAAGCGCGGAAGGGTTGCAAGCCAAGTTCTTTCGCCCAGATTTTTCGATCAGCAGGTGATAGATCTGCTAAATGTTTCGGCGCTTTCTTGCGTTGTGGTGGCTCGTCGAAGACTAGTTTGAGTTCAGGATTTGCATCAGGTCTGGTGCTCATAGAATCCCTGAATCTTGCGCACGACGCACAATTTCAAGGGCGAGCCAAAGTGCAGGGGCGGCGAATAGGACTGAATCTAGGCGATCCATAATTCCGCCGTGGCCGGGCAAGAGATTTCCCATATCCTTTATAGCCATATCACGCTTTAGCGCGGATTCAATTAGATCTCCTGATGTTGCAGTGAAAACGGTTAATAGGCCAGCAAGAGCGCCTAACCACCATTCGGCGCCCATAATGTAATGAAATGCGACAGCGCCACCTGCGATAGTAAATATAAGTGAGCCAAGTAAGCCTTCAATGGTTTTCTTCGGACTTATTTTTGGAGCAAGTGGATGCTTTCCAAATAGGACGCCAGTTAAATATGCGAAAGTATCATTGCATCCAACCAGGACTACAAAAGTCATGACACGTTCTAGCCCATTGCTGGGACGCGCAAGCAAAATTAAAAAGCCAGCTAAGAACGGTATGTAGACAAGTGCCAGCGCCGATGCCGATGCGGTTTTAACAAAGTTAACTGTTCCTCGTGGAAGTAAGAGAACCAAAAGGCAAGGAAATGCAATTGCCGTAGCAACGGCTAAACCTGATATTCCACCGAACCAAGTTGCTGTACATAGGCCAATAGCCGCGGTCGTAAGTGACCAAAGAGGAATCTTAATATCTACAGCAGTAAATGCTTTATTTAGCTCACGAATCCCTAGAACTACTGCGATAGTCACTAGAAGCGCAAAGATTGCCCGCTGATAAGCAAGTGCAAACCAAACTAGTACGATCAGAGAAATCGACACTGCAATGGAAGGAAGCAGTTTTCTTCCAGCGCGCTTATTTATCGCCTCGTTTATCGAATGTAGGTCTGA
>JBEAMT010000057.1:0-9430 GCA_041165825.1 Actinomycetota bacterium
GTCCACAAGATGGTCGTGCGGCAGGAATTGAAACTGTTTATCAGACACTTGCGGTTGCACCTGCTCTAGATATCGCATCAAACCTTTACCTAGGTCGCGAAATGCGTAAGAAGGGTCCACTCGGATCAATCTTTCGTATGCTCGATGGTTCAGGTATGCGCAAAGCTGCTAAAGACCATATTTCAGCACTTGGAATCGGAACGATTCAGAACATTTCACAAGCAGTTGAAACACTTTCAGGTGGTCAGCGTCAGGCAGTTGCAGTTGCTCGCGCAGCAGCATTCGGCCAGAAAGTGATCATCCTCGATGAGCCAACTGCAGCTCTCGGTGTTCGCGAATCACGTCAGGTTCTCAAACTTATTGAGTCTTTACGTGAACGCGGTATGCCAGTTATCTTGATTTCACACAACATGCCTCAGGTCTTTGAAGTTGCAGATCGCATCCAGGTTCAACGCCTCGGAAAGCGCGCTGCAGTTGTTACTCCAAAGACTCACTCAATGAACGATGTTGTTGCAATCATGACTGGTGCGATGACCGTTGACAAGAAAGACCAAGCGCTTTCTCCAGTACGTTAATCGTTCGTTAATCTCTAGAAAGTTTGAAAACAATGGCCACTCCGGTTCGGATTGAATCGGATGTGGTCATTGTTGGTTCTGGGATAGGTGGCGCAACTGCCGCATATGCGCTGGCGCAAAAGGGCGTTAAAACGCTGGTTCTAGAGCGCGGAGAACGGATGCCGCGCGAGCCCGAAAACTGGTCCCCTTCTGAAATCTTTATGAAGACCCGCTACAAGCCAAATGAAAAATGGGTTGATGAAAAGGGAAAAGAATTCGTTCCTGGAGTTCATTACTTCGTTGGCGGAAACAGCAAAGTCTACGGCGCTTCGCTGCCACGCTTTAGCCGTTATGACTTCGGCGTAATCAAACATCAAGAAGGTATTTCACCTGCCTGGCCGTTTACCTACGATGATCTAGATCCTTACTACTACAAAGCCGAAGAGTTGTACCGCGTACATGGTGATGCGCAGAATATTTATGGCAATAATCGCACTACCCCATTTCCATATCCTGCGATGAAGCATGAGCCATACGTTGAAGAACTTGGAAAGCGTTTAACCAAGGCCGGCGTGCACCCACATTCAAACTCTATGGGCATTGATTTAGGCCCAGGAGGTAAATGTATTCGCTGTAAGACCTGCGATGGGTTTGTTTGTAAGTTAGATGCCAAGAGCGATGCTGAAGTAAATGCACTCAATCCAGCGATTGCAACAGGTCATGTAACTTTGATGACCTCGGTTTATGTGACACGAATTGTTCTATCTGCTGATGGGAAGTCAGTTAGCCACTTAGAAGCAACTAAAGGCGATCAATCCTTTGAGGTTTATGGCAAGAAATTTGTGATCTCGGCTGGTTCGGTTAATACTGCAGCGCTGCTTCTGCGTTCTGGAGTTGCAAACTCATCAGATCAAGTTGGCCGTAACTTTATGATGCATAACAACAGCCACATTGCTGCCGTGGATATGCGGCGCAAAAACGATGTCACTTTCCAGAAAACACTTTCCTTCACAGATTGGTATCTCGATGGCGGTAAGGGTTACCCACTTGGGGCCGTGCAGTTAATCGGCAAGGTGCAAGGCATAATGATGAAATCTTTTGCTAAGCGAGTTCCACTTCCAATACTTAACTTAGTTTCTGATCACAGCGTCGAATTCGTGGTCATGAGCGAAGACCTGCCACACCCAGATAACCGCATAACTATTGATAAAAATGGGGCAATTAAGATCGTTCGTAAATCAGTTGGAATGAAGACCCACTTTGAACTTCTGCGCCGGGCGAAGAAAGTTTTGCGCAAAGCTGGTTACCAAGCGATATTCAGACAGCCATTTGATATTTCAATGAATTCGCATCAATGCGGAACAACCGTTGCCGGCAATGATCCGCGGACCAGCGTTGTCGATGGTTATTGCCGTAGCCACGATCACCACAATCTTTATTTGATTGATGGTGGTTTCTTCCCATCATCGGCTGCCATGAACCCGGCGCTGACAATTGCCGCACAAGCGCTACGCGTTGTTGAGCAATCAGATTTAGCTAACGTTTAAGCAAGCCCCAAAACGCGCAGTAGTTCGTCGCTAAGATCTTTAGCATCGACATCCACACCGGTCCAATACTTAATTCCAATTACCGCTTGATTAACAACCATTCCGAGCCCTTGCAGAGTTATTGCTCCGCGCTTAGCTGCTTCGTCTAAGAAGTAAGTTTGGGGTGGATTAACGATTACATCTGCCGCCAACATTCCTGGGCGAATCGAATCGAAATCAATATCTTGCTTGCCTTCAGTGTTAACCATACCCATTGAAGTTGAGTTGATTACAACTTCGGCATCGGCTGGCACTGAGTAAGTCTTACTCCATTCCACAAATTCAGCAGAGGCAGCTGTCTTATCGTTGAGCAGAGCAGTTAACTCTTCGCCACGAGCACGTGAGCGATTTACAATATAGAACTTTTTCGCACCAGCAAGAGCTAGCTCAACAGCAATCGCCCGAGCGGCACCGCCTGCGCCAAGAAGTACGATTGTCTTATCAGTCGCTGGAGTGATTTCAAGGAACGATTTCAAAAATCCTTTGCCATCGGTGTTTTCCCCGATTAACTTTCCGTCGCGGTTGACTGCACAGTTAACGGCGCCGATTAGAGAAGCCGACTCCCCTAAGCCATCTAAATATTTAATTACCTCGACCTTATGGGGAATTGAGCAGTTAAAACCCTTCCAATTCATCGCCCTGGCACCTTGTACGGCCGCTTCTAGTTGATCTGGGTTAACTTCACAATTTACGTAGCGATAGTGCAGGTTATTGGCCTTATACGAGGCCTCAACCATGGCAACTGTTGGGTTTGAGTCCGAACCTTGTGAAAAGCTCCCAGTTAATTCGTGTCTGAAAGATCCGCCGATATCCATGGTCATGTTCAGACCTTACCGTGCAAGTTATGATCAGCCAATGACTACTTCATTCTTGCAACGCATCGCATCAGCGCCAATCTCCTGGGGAATTTGTGAAGTTCCAGGTTGGGGCGCGATGTTACCTACTAAGCGTGTGCTATCAGAGATGACCAGTCTTGGATTGCCAGCAACCGAGCTAGGTGCACCCGGTTTCTTCTCTGATGATTCAGCAAAACTCAAAGATCAGCTCGCAGAATTTAATATGTCGATGATCGGTGGATTTACTCCGGTCGTATTGCACGATAAGTCACAAGAAAAAGCCACGCGCGAAATGGCGATTAACACAAGTAAGAAGTTTCAAGAAATTGGTGCAACCCACTTTGTTTCATGTCCTGTGCAGACTTGGGATTGGGCCAACCCAGAAGCGCTAAGCAAAGATGAAGTTACGCAATTCTTTAAGATGCTCGCTGAAGTAGATCAGATCTGTAAAGACCACGGACTGGTACAAGTTGTTCATCCTCACTTGCAGACAGTTGTTGAAACTAAAAAAGATATTGATATGGTGGTAGATAACTCTGAGGTTATGTGGTGCCTAGATACCGGGCATATGACAATCGGTGGACAAGACACAGTTGAATTTGCCAAGAAGTACGCTAGCCGCGTTGGCCATGTGCACCTAAAAGATGTGAATATGAAATCAGTTCCGCCTGTGCTGGCACGCCAGCAGAGCATCATGGAAGGCGTTCAGAAAGGCTTGTTCACGCCACTTGGACAAGGAGATGTTCCAATCCTTGAAACAATTCTCGCTTTGGAAAGTGCTGGATATCAGGGTTGGTACGTCATCGAACAAGATGTTGCCATAACTGGCGAAATGCCTGGTTTAGGCGAAGGGCCGATTACAGGAATGAAGCAATCTGTTGATTATCTTCACAACGTCGTTGTGCCAGAGTTAGCCAAAATCGGAAAGTAAACCTTGCACTTAGTTAATCCGATCGTTCTACCCGATGATTTATCTGTTGGTCATTACGCTGCCGAAATCATATTTACCGAGTTGGTAAAGGCTAAATCTGATGGTCGACCATTTGTTCTAGGTTGTCCCGGAGGGCGCACCCCGCGCAGTACCTACAAAGCCCTTGCAGCAATGGTCGCAGCCACCAAACAAGATATTTCACATCTCATCATCGCCATGATGGATGAATATTTGCAAGAAAACGGCGATGGAACCTTTTCAAATCACAGCGAGGAGAAACACTTTAGCTGTGCACGTTTTGCAAAGTTAGAGATCTTTAACGTTTTAAATACCGGCGCACCAGATGGTGGAAAAATTTCAGCAGAGAATGTGCGCTTTCCAGATGCTGCAGATCCTGAAGGTTATGAAAATTTCTTGAGCGATGTCGGAGTTGATGTCTTTCTGATGGCTAGTGGCGCATCCGATGGCCATGTTGCATTTAACCCACCAGGAACCGAGAAGAGTGCGCGCACGCGAATCGTAAGAATTGCAGATGCAACTCGTGAAGATAATTTAGGTACATTTCCTGATTTCAAAGATCTAAGTGAGGTACCCAAGCATGGCGTGAGCGTAGGCCCAGCCACAATGATTGATTTCTCTAAAATTGTAATTATGGAATTAATCGGAGCACATAAAAATAAAGCTTTCCAGCGAATATCTAGAGCAACAGAGTATGAAAGCGATTGGCCAGCAACAGTTGTTCGTGAATGTAAGGATTATTACATTCTTGCGGATAAGGCTGCTGCCAACTCTTAACTAGCAGCAATCGCTGCGCCAACTACGGCGGCGTTACTTCCTGCTGCAGAGTTAACAATTTCTGGCGCTTTTCTTCTTTTAGTAACGCTCTTGAGATAACTGTCCAAGACTAATTTGCGATAGAGATCGCTACCTAGCCACAAGCCACCACCAATCACTATCTTTGCGGGGTCTAAAAAATCAACCATTGCTGCTAAAGATTTGCCGAGCACGTGTGCCGCAGATTCAATAATCTCTTTTGCGATTGGGTCTTTTTCGTATTGGGCAAACGCTATTTCTGCGCTCAAAACATCGTCGCCAGTGGACTTTTGATATCGCCGCGCAATTCCTAAGCCTGAAGAAAATTGCTCAAGGATAGGACTCTCCTGCGAGTTATCGATCTGGGTTATCCCAAAACCGATTGCCTCACCAGTTGCACCAGCCCATGGCTCTCCATTTATAACGAGAGCATGCGATATGCCCGAACTAACCGTTACAAAAAGAAAATCTTTTAATTGGCTTGCATGCGCTTCGGCTAGCGCCATGGCGCGCACATCAGATTCGATTACCCAATCAAAGCCAGTAAGCGCGGCGAAATCCTCTTTAGGCTGAAGAGACCAAGCAATCTGATCTTTACTATTTAAATACTGCTCTGGAGTTACGTACTCGGCAAAGCATGCTCCACCTTTATCAACTTTAAGGCTCTTTTCTTTTGCTACCTGTAGTATCGAATTAATCAAAGTTTTGGTAATGGTCAAATCCGGATCAGCAGCTCCATAAAGTTCTGATCTGGAAGGCGCTATCTCGTGGTGCAGGATTTCTAGCGAGTCACTAATTAGTGCGCCCGCAATTTTGGAAGCCCCAACATCTATTGCCAAGGTAGCCCTAGTTGCCTTCATAATTAATAAGAATAGTCCCTATCCCCAAGAAAGGCTTTTGAGTAGACTTCCCGCAAGTAAATACCTTTAGTGGTTAGGGAGTTTTCTGTGTCTGATATTCGCGTTGGAATCATTGGTGTTGGAATCATGGGCGCAGGACATGCCCGTTACCTAACTGATTCTGTAGACGGTGCAGTGGTCACCGCATTTTTTGATCTCGATAACGCGCGCATGGACGCTCTAGCGACTGAACTTTCCGCAAAGTCTGGTGTTTCAATTAATAAGCATTCCTCTGTTGCTGAATTGGTTAGCGATCCAACCGTAGATGCAGTAATCATTTGTTCACCGGATGGTTTGCATCCAGAGCATTTAGAGCTTTGCGTGAAGGCGGGAAAGCCAACGCTCTGCGAAAAACCACTGGCTCCACGTTTAGAAGATGCCAAGAAGATTGCAGAAATTGTTAAAGTATCAGGTGTCCCTGTTGCACTCGGCTTTATGCGCCGCTTTGATCCAGGCTATGTGCAGATGAAGAAAGAGATCCAATCCGGAAAATATGGCGAAGTTATCCAAATTCGCGCAGTTAGCCGCAACGTTTCATCACCAGGTGCAACAACGGCTGGAATGATTTCAAACTCAGCAGTTCACGAATTTGATATCGCTCGCTGGTTGCTTGAAGAAGAATTCACAACTGTTTCAGTGGCTTATGCCAAGAAGACATCACATGCCAAGCCAGATATCCAAGATGCGATCAGCATTTTGGCACACACCGAATCCGGTGTTCTGATGACTGTAGATAATTGTGCGAACAGCACCTACGGCTATGACGTGCGCGTGGAAGTACTAATGCAGAACGGTTCACTAGCACTCAACAACTTGGGAGATTTAACTATCAGCTTCGACTTTAATCTTCCAGCACGCAAATCAGGTCGTTTACACGATAACTGGATCGGCCGCTTTACTGATGCCTATATCGGCGAATTACGCGCTTGGGTTGCTTCAATTAAAGATGGCGTAGTAAATCCCAACCTTGCAACTGTTGATGATGGCATCGCAGCAAGCATCGCCTGCGAAAAGGGAATAGCGTCCCTATAGAAGTTATTGGTTTATGACTGTTGTTGCATAGACCAGAGCGTCCAAATATGTGTGCGCACGGTTAGTGGCTGACGCATAATTTGTACGATCTGGAAAGCAACATCGTCTGGACGCAAGTAACTAGCGAGCTTTGGCTCACCTGCTGTTCGACCAGCTTCAATCGCAAATTGAGTATCTGTGCCCGCTGGGCATACCAAGGCTACGCGCACACCCTTTTCGCGGAGTTCGCGATCTAGACCACCTGCAAAACCAACTTGAGCATGCTTTGTACCGGCATAGATTGACTCATCCCCGCCGCCACGGAAACCTGCAACTGATGAAACCATGATGATATCGCCAGCTTTCTTGGCCAACATTGTTGGAAGAGTTGCGCGAACAATATGCACACTACCTTCGTAATTTGTGCGCATCATGCGATTTACTTCATCATCGCTGTAATCAAGGACAGATCCGTACATACCGATACCAGCATTTGGCACTACGCAATCTATTGTTCCGAAGGTATCAATCGCCTTCTTGGCAACGGCGCGAGCAACATCTGGAATAGACGAATCGCCTGCTAAGTAAGCAGCGTTATCTGCGCCGAGTAAAGCCACCATCTCTTGCAGCTTTGCTTCATTGCGGGCATTAAGAACTACCTTGCAACCTAGTTCAACGAGTTGCTTTGCGGCGGCGGCACCAATTCCGGTGGTTGCGCCAGTGATTACTACTACAGAACCTTTGATATCTCTTAGTTGATAAGTCATACGGGAATACTAAGTCAGGTACTGATTAATTTCTAGAGGGCGCCCATCACGGTAATAGTCTCGCCGAAGACATAGTTCGGGCCGATTGCTTGCCACGCCCTGCTGTTCTCGTTGATCATATGGGCATCCCAAGATGAGCGATCGGTCCAGATCTCCCAGACATTTACGACATCTGGCTTTTGGGTATCGCGATAGATTTCAATAAACTCGCAACCAACTTCAGTGCGAATAACTGCAATGTGGCCCTTAAGTTTGGAGACAAACTCATCAAACTGACCAGGTTTTACATTGATCTCAACGAATAAAAATACTTTGCTCATGAGCAGACCTTACCGAATCCAAATAACTTATTCACAGAAACCACCCTGGCTGTTACTCTCATATTTATGACTTACGACGTTAATAAGATCCGCTCTCATTTTCCCTCACTAAACACTGGCCTCGCCTTCTTCGACGGCCCAGGAGGCAGCCAAGTTCCAGATGTCGTAGGGGCTGCTATTGCCGATGCGATCACAAAACCGATTTCGAATCGCAATACAAATACCGAATCTGAAAAGAATGCTGAAGAAATTGTTCTTGGATTCCGCAAAGCAGTTGCTGATTTAATCGATGTCGATCCAGGTGGCGTTGTATATGGTCGCTCATGGACACAGATAACTTATGACTTCTCTCGCACGCTGGCTAAGACATGGAAAGCCGGCGATGAAATTGTTGTTTCGCGCTTAGATCACGATTCCAATATTCGTCCGTGGATTCAGGCTGCCGAAGCAGTTGGTGCAACTGTGCGTTGGGCCGAATTTGATGTGGCAACTTCCGAACTAACGGTCGCGGCAGTTGAAGCGGTCTTATCAAGCAAAACCAAACTTGTTGCAATCACAGGAGCCGGAAATACCATCGGCACCCGACCTGATCTAAAGGCTATTGGCGCCGCTGTTCATAAAGTCGGGGCGCTCTTCTTTGTTGATGGTGTTCACTTAACTCCACACGCCGCCATCAGCGCGAAAGAGATCGGCGCTGATTTCTTTGGATTCTCGTTCTATAAGTTAATGGGGCCGCATTGCGCGACGATTGCCGCATCCCCTGAACTCCTTAAAACGCTTAACAATGACAAGCTTCTACCTTCAACAACCAATGTTCCAGAAAAGTTTGAATTCGGAACCTTGCCTTACGAAATCATGGCTGGGGCAACTGCTGCTGTTGATTTCATCGCAGAAATGGCGCCCGGTACAGGAAAAACCAGACGAGAGAAAATTGTTAATTCAATGAACGCGCTTGAAGAGTACGAAGAAAAGCTACTTGTTTACATGGAGAACCAAATAAAGGCGCTTCCAGGTGTGACCATGTATGGCCACGCCAAGCACCGCACGCCAACTCTCTACTTCTCATTCGCTGGCCATGTAAGTGCAGATATATACAAGGCTATGGTTGCTAAAAAAGTTAACGTCCCTGCACATAACTTCTACGCACTCGAAGTCTCACGAAAACTCGGGCTTGGCGATGACGGTGCGCTACGCGCCGGACTTGCTCCATATTCAACCCGCGAAGATGTCGATCGCTTGGTCAGCGGCCTGCGCGAAGTCATAAGCGCTTAGATAAAGAAAAGCCTTCCGGTGTGAAAGGCACCGAAAGGCTCATCTCGTGCGCGCGAAGGGATTCGAACCCCTAACCTTCTGATCCGTAGTCAGATGCTCTATCCGTTGAGCTACGCACGCTAGACCTTGAATACTACAACCTTTTCAAATACCGCCCAAACTAAGTAATTCCTCGCGTGTAACTGCCTTGCGACGAGGCTTACCTAAAGGCTCACCGGCTGCTATTTCTGCCGCATTGATCGCCTCCCAATTTGCTTGCGAAACAAATTTATCAGCAGGCAAAATCTCGGCGATATCACCGTTATTTTTTGCTTCCTTTAAATCTTCCACTAGCAACTTTATTACTTCTGCTGCATCTGATTTATTGGTACCGATAACACCTGAAGGTCCACGCTTTGCCCAGCCCACAACATAAAGGTTTTCGCTTACTCGGCCTTCGTT
>JBEAMT010000058.1:0-3287 GCA_041165825.1 Actinomycetota bacterium
CAGTGATGCCACCGAGTTCGCCCTTAAGCGCATTTGCGATATCTGACCAGAGAGAAACATTTGGTCGATCGCGCATCTGGCGATAAGAGATGTAACCGATCAGGGCGGCGATTAGACCTGCGATAAGAATTGTTATCTGTGCACCGTTGAAGTTAAGAGTTGAATTTTGGATTTGATATGTGTGAACACCGAAAGCTGCGGCAACGGCAGGTGCAATCGCAAGGACTGCGACCAAAGTGATGCGGATAAGTGATTGCACGAAGGCAAAGGTGCGCCCGCGTACTTCATCGGCAACTTCCATGCCCAGCATCGTGAAGCCGGTAACCCAAGTTAAGCCGCTAAAAATACCCAAGATGATTACGGTGAAGACCGCCATTACAAGGTTAGGAATCAGTGCGAGAAAGACTAAGAAGAAACCTGCGGTGGTAAGCGATGCGCCGAATAAACGGCGACGCGAAAATTGTGCAAATATCTTTGGACCAAAGGCGATACCGATTGCAAGACCGGTAAAGACTGCGCCGAAGAGAACACCATATGCGGCATCGCCGCCGCCGAGATCGCCCACGAATGTGCGAGCAAGACCGATAACAGCTCCAGCTGCGAAGAATGCACCGATCATTCCGACCACCAGGCCGCGAACAATCTTGGTTTGGCTAACTGATTTCCAGCCATCGTGAAGTGACTTTAAAACGCCCTCATCTTTTGCTTTCTTCGCAGCAGCGCCCTTTGGAATCTCTTTAAGTCCCCAAATAGTTAGCGCTGCAAAGGCAAAGCTCGCCGCATTTACATAGAGCGCAATATCAACTGAATCACCGATTGAAAAAGGGAATAAAGATTCGATGGCAGATGCAAATAAAGTTAAGAGTGAGAAGAGAATCGCAGCAACTGGCGCGGTTCCGTATGCTGCTAATAGTGATACTTGGTTGGCGCTTTCAAGTCGTTCTTTGCCAACTAAATTCGGAACGCTAGCTTCTTTGGCGGGTGACCAGAATAGAGTTACGCACTCGACCAAGATCATTGCGGTGTAGAGCCAAAGGTATGTGTTGACCAATGGGATTGAGATATAAAGTGCGGCGCGGATGATGTCGGAAACGACCATTAACTTGCGGCGATCAAAGCGATCGGCGATTACTCCGGCGATTGGGCCGAGGAAAACCGCTGGCAACAAACGCGCGATAAAGACACCGGCGATAGCAAAGTTTGCGGTTGCATACGATCCACCAGAAAGTTGTGCGGCAAGCGCTGTAGTTGCAAGAAGTCCGAGCCAGTCACCCAATGATGAGAAAACCATTGAGTTCCAGAGCTTGCGGAAAGCCGGGATTGCCAGAACGCTGCGGGTTTCATCCTGCGCGGGGGCGGCAGGAGTGGGCAGGGTGTTTGGCACGGGTTGAGTCTATCGGGCGGGGTAGACGGGCTAAATAGGCGGTTTTGGCGCGGAGGTGCGCGGATTATTAACATGTAGCACTTTTGGCATTTGTGCTACCTTTGCGGCATGACAACTTCTGCGCGCAAAGCAAAGAGTGCCGCTACTAAGAAGAAGGTGGCGGCGAAACCGGCTGTGGTTAAGCCTGCAGCAAAGCAATCTGTTGGTGTGCGCGATTTACGACAGAACGCATCGAAGGTTTTAGATCAAGTTAAAGATGGTGCGATTATTGAAATCACCGAACATGGTGTGCCAGTTGCGCGTATCTCGCCAATTACCAAATCGCTTTACGATGAATATATTGAAAGCGGATTGATTAAACCGGCGCGCAATCCCGATTGGCGACCAACAAAGAACCCCGCAAAAATTATTGGCAAAAAGACTTCTACCGACATTTTGATGGAGATGCGCGCCGAGGAACGTTATTGAGCTGGTATCTAGATAGCTCGGCGATTTTAAAATTCATATTTGCAGAACCTGAGAGACCGGCGCTTATAAAAGAAATTTCGAGCGGGGTGATCTCCTCTGAGCTCTCACGGCTTGAAGTAAGGAGGGCGGTCTTTAAAATGCAGCCAAGCGCGATCGAATTAGCGGATGAAGAGCTTGGCAAAATTAATTTCGCCGATCTCTCAGGAACGGTTTTAAGAATGGCTGGATCGTTCGGGGAAAATATATCCCTGGGTTCACTCGATGCCATACATGTTGCTACAACGTTACTGTTGGGCGAAAGAATTGAAGGATTAATTACCTACGATAAACAGATGGCTAAGAATGCATCGAGGATGGGGATAAACGTTTTTTCTCCAGGCGCCAAGCTTTAATTAAAAAAGGCTGCGGATACTTTCTTCGAGGCTGTATTTGGATTTAAAGCCCAGTTCATTTGCTGCTAAATCAACGTTGGCGCAAAGGAATGCTGGGTCGCCGGCGCGACGTGGAGCTTCAATAACTGCAGTATCTGACTTGTTTACCGCTGCTAACACCAAGTTAATAATCTCGCGCACTGATGCACCGCGACCTGTGCCGACGTTAATGATTGGTGGAATAGCGCCTTTGGCGTTTGCCGCAACTAGATGTGCATGGGCTATATCTCTTACGTCAACATAGTCACGCACACATGTGCCATCTGTAGTTGGGTAATCGGTACCGAAGATAACGGGTGCTTCACCCTTGTTGAGTTTGCCCAAAACAATTGGAACCAAGTTCTCGACCGAGTTATCAAGCAGTTCTTGGGATGCTGTGCCAACAACGTTGAAGAAACGTAATGATGTTCCAGAGTTACCTGGAGTATTTATAAACTCAGTAACTTTACTTTCAGCATCTAACTTGGTTGAACCGTATGGAGATATCGGAGCAAGCGGTCCATTTTCTTTACATGGCTCCATTGTGTCTGGGCTTCCGTACACGGCTGCAGTTGATGAGAATAAAAACTTCTTAACGCCGTACTTTTGGGCTAGCTTTAAAAGTTCTGTGGTGGCAGTTAAGTTAACTTCTTTGTACTCATCAGGCTTTTCAACAGATTCGCCAACTGCCTTGAGGGCTGCGGTGTGGACAATGCCTGTAAATTTTTGGCTTTTAAAAATGTTTTCAACAGCTGTGTAATCACGAATATCGATTACATGAAGTGGAATCTCGCGGCCGTGCTTCTTACTCAAGTAATCAACACGTGGCTTTAAACCTTGGTAAAGCGAATCCAGTAGAACTACATCTTTGCCATCTGCAATGAAGAGATTAGCGATATGTGTGCCGATATAGCCCGCACCACCTGTGATTAGCCAAGTTTCGCGGGTCATAAGATGAGTTTAACCCTTTATTTCTTCTTATATCCCGCAGGGCACTTTGGACTTACACCGGTTACTTTTTTGGT
>JBEAMT010000059.1:0-6351 GCA_041165825.1 Actinomycetota bacterium
TTTACTTTTCCTTCGATATGTGGGTGTTTAAGAAATCCTCAAACACGGTCTTCCTCTTGCGCCAGCGATACCGAGCAAAGCACTACTGCCATGAAACGGGTCCTGATTAAGCGTCCGACTAGGGAAAAGGGTACTGCCTACGCACGCGTACACCTAACTGTGGTCTAGACAGTTACGCCTAAAGGGAGCAAAATTATCCTCAATAGTTGGAAATAGTTGGAAACTGTAAGGAAATAGCAAGCGTTTATGCCGCTGGGGAAGGTCGCATAGCGCGGTCTTGCTAGGTACTTACCAGTTACTAACTAGGAGTTTGCAAATGCAAGAGCTTCATCCATCTGGCCAAAACAGAGATCGCTTAAAGGAATCTGTCGCCGGTTTACTTGTCATTCATAGCGCACCTAATGCGCTGCGCCCACATATCGAGTGGGGCTTGCAATCAATCTTAGGAACTTGGCTTACTTTGCAATGGCGCGATCAACCATGTGCGCCGGGAACATATAGAGCAACTGTTGAATTTCGAGATGTGCGAGGAAGCGCTGCGAAGATTGCATCTGCACTTCGTGGGTGGCACTACTTGAGATTTGAAGTACGCGAAGAATCCGAACTCGGGGGAGAGTTCTATCGATCAACCCCCGAGCTCGGAATTCATCGCGCAAGTATTGATGGACTTGGAAATATTGTTGTTACCGAGCATCAAGTAACGGAGGCGCTCGCCAAAGGTTTTGATGAAATTTCAATACGCGATGCAATCGATGAAATTCTGGGAAATCAATGGGAAAGAGAGTTAGCCCCATTTCGTGGAGTCGAAATCGATCAGATCATTCAACTCCGCGCTATCTAAATTAGATAGACTAAAGCCATGACAATTCCTGAGAGCCCAATCATTCAGATCGAACGCCGCAAAGCAATTGCTTTATTTGCATCAGTACTTGTTTTAGCTGTTGCCTTATTTGGTGGTTTGGTAAAAATTGGCTGGGGAATTTCTTCACGTACCGATAGCGGAATCGTGGTTACTGGTTCTGCGCGCACTGAAGCCGTTGCTGATAACGCAGTATGGACTCTCTCTGTTTCACTATCTCGTCCCAAAGTTGGCGATGCAGTTGCCAAAGTTGGCAGCGATGTTGATGCCGTCACCAAGTACTTAACCGATGGTGGAATTCCGTCAGAAGCGCTAACTCTTGGACCAGTCTCAACATTCGGCCAAGAAGAATGGGTTAACGGAAATTCAACCGGACGCATCCTTAACTACCGCGCAAGCCGTGATGTCACCGTGCGCACAAAAGATGTCGAACTAGTTTCTAAACTTTCACAAGGTATCGGAAGCATCTTGCAGAACGGTGTTAACGTGAATAATTATGGTCCGCAGTATTACATCTCAACTCTTGCCGAACTGCGCCCACAATTATTGGAAGAAGCGATGAAGGATGCCAAACTTCGCGCTGAAGCAATTACCAAAGCGGTCGGCAGCAGCGTTGGAGTCGTAACTGGGGTTAAGAGTGGTGTATTCCAGGTAACCACTCCTGATTCAACAATGACCTCTGATGGTGGCGCTTATGACACCACAACAATTAAAAAGACAGTTACTTCAACAGTTTCTGTGACATTTACCGTCAATAACGATTAAAGTTTTTCTATGAATCCTCGGGCACAGGAGCTGATTACCTATTTCGGGATGAAGCCGCTGCCCGTTGAAGAGACTTACTTTATAAATACCTATATATCTGAAGCCACCACCGCATCCGGTGGTCCAGCTGGAACAGCCGGCCTTGGGCTCTACTTAGCGTCACCACGCAGCGCTTCAACTGCTCATGTTTTGGAATTTGATGAAGTTTGGCACTTCTATGAAGGCGATCCCATCGCGCTTTATGAGTTTCATATTGATGGAACCGCTCGCACTATAACTTTGGGACGCGATATTGCTGCTGGCCAAGTTATGCAGCACACCATTAAAGCTGGCGTTATCCAAGCAGGAGAAGTCGCGCCAGGAGGTGAATGGTCGCTCTTTGCCTGCACCATGTCACCAGGTTTTAACGCAACCTGTTTCCGTGGCGTAACAAAATCTGAATTAGCTGGAAATTACCGGGGCTACGAAGAGATTATCGAACGTATGGGTGTTCCGAATGGGCATGAAACAGAACTGCCTGCAGATTATGTAAATGAACGCTTTAACAAGTAAATCTAAATTAAATTAAAATTAAATCAGAGTGGAATATTGCCATGAGCACCACGACGTATTGGCGCTGCGGCAAGTGTGCGAGCAAGCGCTGATCTAGTCTTATTTGGTTCGATGATTTCATCAACTGCGCCAATATCAACGGCGCGCGCAACTCCACCTGAAACTTTTTCATGTTCTGCAGCTAGTTCTAACTCCATTGCTTCACGTTGTTCTTGCGGCAAATCAGCAAGTATGCGGCGGTGAAGTACACGCACTGCAGCAACCGCACCCATAACTGAAACTTCGGCTCCTGGCCAAGCAAATACACGAGTAGCGCCAAGTGATTTGGCATTCATTGCAACGAATGCGCCGCCGTACGCACGACGCGTAATTAAGGTAACGCGCGGAACAACCGCCTCACCAAAGGCATGCAATAACTTGGCACCGCGACGAACGGCACCTTCCCACTCTTGACCAGCACCTGGCAGGAATCCAGTTACATCGGCGATAACAATCAGCGGAATTCCAAATGCATCACAGGTGCGCACAAAACGCGCGGCTTTTTCACCAGCTGCAGAATCTAAAACACCGCCTATATGAGCCGGGTTATTTGCAACTACTCCAACTGTGCGACCACCAAAGCGCCCTAGAACAGTTGTCATATTCTCTGCCCAAACTGGAAGCAGTTCTAACTTCTCGCCCTCGGCATCCAATATTGCATCTATAAGTGGATGTACTTCATAGCTTCGCTTGGCAATCGCTGGAACAAAGATCGACAGATCTACATCAACTAAATCGGTATCCATATGACCTTGGTTGGCAAAGAGTGACGTGACATCACGGATCTCATCAAAGGCTTCTTGCTCAGTGGATGCAATGACATGAGCAACGCCGCTATTTTTACTGTGCGCTTCAGGACCGCCAAGAGATGCCATATCAACATCTTCACCAGTTACTGATTTAACAACATCTGGTCCAGTTACAAAGATGCGGCCTTCTGGGGCTAGAACAACGATGTCAGTAAGCGCCGGGCCATAAGCACCACCACCTGCAGTTGGTCCAAGCACAAGAGAAAGTTGCGGGATACGACCACTGGCCAAGATCATCGATTGAAAAACTTCGCCGAAGGCATCAAGAGATGAAACGCCATCACTTAAGCGCGCACCGCCTGAGTGCCAAATTCCGATTATTGGTAACTGTTTAGCCATCGCTTCTTTATATGCCGCAACTATTATCTTTGATCCTGCGACACCGAGTGCACCACTTTTAATTGTGGCATCGGATGCAAAGACGACAACGCGATTTCCTTTAATCTCACCAGTTGCTGCGATCATTCCACAGTCGGTGCGCTCTAGCAGTAATGAATCTGTACCGGGATCGAGCAGTCTTTGAATTCTTAACTGTGGATCTAACGGGTCAACCACTTTGTGGACCATAAAAATGAGTTTATAGAGTCGCGAAAGCCAATACAACGTTGTGGCCACCGAAACCAAAAGAATCATTGAGCGCAGCGATCTGACCTGAAGGTAATGAGCGTGCTGTGTCACGAACCACATCGATAGTTACTGCAGGATCAAGGTTTTCAATATTAATAGTTGGGGGAGCCAAACGCTCTTGCAGCGCTTTTACGATAAAGACAGATTCGATTGCACCTGCTCCACCAAGTAAATGTCCGGTCATAGATTTTGTAGCAGAGACAGCAACATGGTCGGCATCTTTACCAAGGGCTAAACGAAGTGCATTTGCTTCGGCAACATCGCCAGCAGGAGTTGATGTGGCGTGAGCGTTTAAGTGAACAATATCTTTAGTAGAAAGATTGGCGCTTGCTAGCGCAAATTTAATTGCACGCTGTACGCCTGAACCATCTGGATCAGGTGCGGCGATGTGATAACCATCTGAGGAAAGCCCTTGACCGACTAGTTCGCAGTAAATCTTTGCGCCACGCGCTTTTGCGTGTTCGTATTCTTCTAGAACTAAAACTCCGCCACCTTCACCGAGTACAAAGCCATCGCGATCGGCATCGTAAGGTCGCGATGCGCGCTCTGGCGCATCGTTGCGAGTTGATAGAGCTTTCATTGCGGCAAAGCCGGCCATCGGAAGTTGATGGATTGCTGCTTCAACTCCGCCGCTAACAATTATGTCGGCACGGTTTGTGCGAATCATTTCGAGGGCGTAACCAATTGCTTCGGCTCCAGATGCGCAAGCGCTAACTGGGGTGTGAACTCCGGCGCGAGCTTGAAGTTCAAGGCCAACATTTGCAGCCGGACCATTGGGCATCAACATCGGAACCGTGTGAGGGCTAACTCCGCGCGCGCCCTTCTCCTTCAAGTTTTCGAATTGATCGAGCAAGGTAATAACGCCACCGATTCCGGATGCGATTACTACGCCAAGTCTTTCCTTATCTACATCAGGTGCGCCGGCATCTTTCCATGCTTCGCGGGATGCAACTAAGGCAAATTGTTCTGAGCGATCTAAACGGCGCATCTCAACGCGCTCCATTTGATCAGCAGGTTCGATGGCAACGCGCGCCGCGAAGTGCACAGGCAAGAGTTCGCGCCAATCTTCAGTTAGAAGACGGACCCCGCTCTTTCCGGCAATTAGTGCAGCCCAAGTTGATGCAACATCTCCACCAAGTGGAGTCGTTGCACCAAGACCTGTGACGACTACGCGACGTTGAGACATTGAACTACTTATGCGGCAGCGTTAACGATGAAGTTAACTGCATCTCCTACTGTTGCAAGGTCAGTTACCTTCTCATCAGGAATCTTTACGCCAAAGCGCTCTTCGCATGCAACAACAACTTCAACCATGCTTAGTGAATCTACTTCTAGATCATCAGTGAAGTTCTTATCGAGTTCGATTGATGCAGCTGGGATACCAGCAACTTCTTCAACGATCTCTTTGATTCCTGCGAGTACATCTGCGGCTGAAAGTGCCATCTGGTTTATTCCTTTTCTGTTTTTCTATCTGGTTCGGATCTAACAGGTTGTAATTCTCTCTGATCTAATGCGCTACTTCCTAGTAATTCGGCGGGTAATTGCCAAAAAATTATGGTTTTGGCGGCAATTTAACTACTTGTCCCGCGTAAACGAGACCTGCGCCATATCCGATCAAGAGCGCAATTTTTCCGTGAAGTTCTGGGTGTTTCAAAAGGAGCGCATCCATCGCAAGTGGAATAGATGCCGCAGAAGTATTTCCATTGGTACGAATATCATCTGCAATCACAACTGAATCTGGCATCTTCATTTCTTTCGCCATAGTTTCAATGATTCGCACATTTGCTTGATGTGGAATAAATGCATCTAAATCATTTACTGAAAGTCCGGCTGCATCGAGCGCTTTAAGTCCAGCCTTACTCATTGAAAAGACCGCCCAGCGGAAAACTTTTTGACCCTCTTGCGTAATATTTGGCCACTTTACATCGGCCTTAGTTAACTGCGTTTTAGTATCGCGAACTTCAATCCAAGATGGATTCATCAAGATTGCATCGCGATTTTCCGAATCAGAACCCCATTCAACTGGGCCAATTCCAGGTTCGTTAGATTCGCCGATGATTACAGCGCCGGCACCATCTGCAAATATAAATGCCGTTGCCCGATCGGTTGGATCTGTGAAATCTGAGATCTTTTCGACACCTATTACCAAGACTTTCTTCGCGCTTGCGGCACGAACCATGTCGTGGGCCATAGCGACTCCGTAACAGAAACCAGCGCATGCTGCGCTAATGTCGAAGGCTGCTGCAGTTGGATTGCCCATTCTTTGAATGATTGCAGTGGCAGCAGAAGGTGCTTGATGAGGATAGGTAATCGTCGCAACTACGACGGTATCTATATCGGTAATTGAAAGTTTGGCGCGCGATAGCGCTTGTTCGGCAGCGCCGATAGCCATATCAACTACTGATTCGTCAGCACCTGCAAAGCGGCGTGATTCGATACCAGTACGTTGCACAATCCATTCATCACTTGAATCAATTAAATCAATAATCTCAGAATTGGGTACGAGTCGTGATGGACGATATGCACCAACAGACAAGATCGAACTCTCGCTACCGGATTTTACTTTGATCGCCATCGCCGCCCTCAACTCTTAACTTCTTGGTTATGTCGCACTACGAATTCTCCCGCAAGAGATAGATCAGCAACGCCCTTTATTGCAAAAGTCTCAACAATTGGCACAGCGCGCTTTAATAAGCCGAC
>JBEAMT010000060.1:0-4965 GCA_041165825.1 Actinomycetota bacterium
AGATAGGAGCAGTTACTCCTGCGGCGCGAAGATTTATCGCTTCATCAAGAAGTGCAACGCCCAACCAAGTAGCACCGCCTTCCAGTGCCGCCTTTGCAACTGGCACGAGTCCATGTCCATAAGCATCAGCTTTAACAACTGCCATTAAATCAACGCCGGCTTTCGCCTTCAGCGCTGCAACATTGGCTTTAATTGCAGAAAGATTTACTACGGCCTCTGCGCGATTGGTCATCGCTCCACCACAACCATCGCCGAAGCGATTCCAGCATCATGAGAAAGCGATAAATGAACCCTCGCACCATCTACAAGTTCTGCGATTTCGCCGCGAAAGAGAAAATCAGGCTTTCCGCTCTCGTGATTTATAACTTCGGCTTCGTGCCAAGAGAGTCCATGGCCGGCGTTAAGCGCTTTTGCCAAGGCTTCTTTTGCAGCAAAACGAGCCGCTAACGAATAAATTGGTTTTGATTGTTCGGATGCTGTAAATAACTTTTCTCGCAGCGATGGGGTGCGTTCAAGCGTTTGCGTAAAACGGGCAATATCTACGACATCAATTCCAATCCCATCGATCATGGGGTTGAGTCTAATTGGCGTTAAGAGAGTTGGCTATTAGATGGGTAGTAGCGATCTACGGCGATTACTAAAACCAATAACGCTCCACCGATAAATAAGCCACCGAGTAAATCCGAGAACCAATGCGTATCGCGGACAAGCGATACGGTACAAACGGTCAAACTAATTGTCGCAACACCGGCGCTTGCCAGGCGACCGCGATAGCGATCGACGTGGGCATAACGGTAAATCAAATATGCGAGTACACCCCAGGTAAGAAGTGCATTGGATGCATGGCCACTTGGGTAAGACATTCCACCAAAGTGAAGTAAATCTATTCCTACCTTTGGCTTAGTACGTCCTAAACCAAATTTAAAGAGGCCTACTACGATGTTAAGAGAGATAAGTGAAAGGATTGCCAGATTTAGTGGACGCCAAGTCTTAAAGCGACGTGCGATATAAAAGGCAGCGATCAGAAGAGCGGTAGCAGTAACACCGCGCAAACCCAAATCATCTAGTCGGCGGATAATAAAACCACTTACGCCACGAAATTCGGGTCGATCTAAATTGTGTATCCATTTATCAATCTCAATTAACGGACCATTTATTAATACCTGATGAGTAATTAGAAGAAATCCCCCAAAGAGCGCCGCCGACCAGCGCGCAGCGCGCACCATCTGTGCGCGTCGAACGTCAAGGACTACCTGCATCGTTATTCGACCGTAACTGATTTAGCTAAGTTGCGTGGCTGATCCACATCATTGCCACGCGCAACTGCCATTTCGTAGGCGAAGACTTGTAGCGGGACTGTGGCCAAGATTGGTTGGAAGAGCGGTGAGCATGACGGGATGCGAATAATGTGTTCTGCGCCAACTACTTCTGCGCCCTCATGTGCAATTACAATTACGCGCGCACCACGAGCTTTAACTTCTTGGATATTACTGAGCATCTTTTCATCAAGTGCATGATCGCTGCCGGAAGGAAGAATTGCGATTACTGGCGTGCCTTTTTCAGAATCAATTAACGCGATCGAACCATGCTTGAGTTCTCCCCCAGCAAAACCTTCGGCGTGGATATATGCGAGTTCCTTCAACTTCAAAGCGCCTTCTAGAACAACTGGGTATCCGATATTGCGACCGATAAAGAGTACGGTTTCAGATTTTGCAAAAGTGCGAGTTAGCGCGCGAAGTGGTTCAACCGTTTCAAGGATTTGCTCAATCTTTCCGGGAAGGGCGAGCATCTCGTTGTAAAGATCTTTAACCTGCGCATCAGTTAGCTCGCCACGAACTTGCGCCAAGTGCAGACCGATTAGATCTACCGCAATGATTTGGGTTAAAAGCGCTTTAGTTGAGGCAACTGCAATTTCTGGGCCAGCGTGGGTGTAGAGCACGGCATCAGATTCGCGGGGAATTGTTGAGCTATTGGTATTGCAAATTGCAAGTACGCGCGCGCCAACAGCCTTGGCATGGCGAATCGCCATCAAGGTATCCATCGTTTCACCTGATTGCGAGATAGCGATTACCAAAGTATTGGAATCGATAATTGGATCGCGGTAGCGATATTCGCTGGCAATTTCCACTTCCACCGAAATTTTCGCCCATTTTTCGATTACGTATTTTGCAATCATGCCAGCGTGATAAGCGGTGCCGCAGGCAATCACGACAATCTTCTTTAGAGCTTTTATGTCGGATTCTGACATATGCAATTCATCGAGTTCGATTTTGCCATTATCTGTTAAGCGCCCAATTAAAGTGTCGGCAACTGCTTTTGGTTGTTCAAAGATTTCCTTAAGCATGAAGTGTGAGTAGCCACCTTTTTGCGCAGATGCCGAATCCCAAGTGATCGCATACTCTTTTGGAATAACTACTTTTCCATCTAAACCAATGATGCTGATACCAGCCGGAGTCATGGTGACAATTTCATCCTGGCCAAGTTCTACTGCTCGCTTGGTGTAATCAATAAAGGCGGCAACATCAGATGCCATAAAGTTTTCGCCATCGCCTAATCCAACAACTAAAGGTGAATTACGACGTACTCCGACAATTATTTCAGGGGCATCGGCATGAACTGCTACCAGGGTAAACGAACCACGTAGGCGCTTTACTGCATCTAACA
This sequence comes from Actinomycetota bacterium, assembly GCA_041165825.1. GTDB lineage: Bacteria > Actinomycetota > Actinomycetes > Nanopelagicales > Nanopelagicaceae > Planktophila. The sequence goes on from JBEAMT010000060.1 coordinate 2,665, forward strand.
TCGCCGCAGTTAAATCACCATTATTTGCCTTACGAAGTTCCGAAAGTAAATGTGCTACTGATTCAGTGTCTGTATCTGATGAAAACTCGTGGCCACGTGATTGAAGTTCGGCTTTTAGCTCCGAATAATTTTCGATAATTCCGTTATGGATAGCGGCTAGCTTTCCCTCATTGTCAGTATGAGGATGTGCATTGCGATCAGTTGGTCCCCCATGAGTTGCCCAACGAGTGTGTCCAATACCAGAGTGAACTACCGGCATATTTGCTGGAAGTGATCCTTCTAAGTTTGTTAACTTACCGGCGCGCTTTTCAATAAATAAAGCACCGTTTGTGCCAAGTGCGATTCCGGCTGAGTCATAGCCACGATATTCGAGGCGGCGTAGACCTTCAATGAGCGGAGTGATTGCTGACTGTGGCCCTGTGTATCCCACAATTCCGCACACTTTTATCTACCCCAGCTCTGATTGAACGACCTTCGCCAAGTCGTTTGCTATTTCGCTGGCTAGATTATCACTCTGGGCTTCAACCATCACGCGGACAAGCGGTTCAGTGCCAGATGCTCTCAACAAAACGCGACCGTGTTCGCCGAGTTTTGCCTCTGCCTCAATAATTGCCGACTTAATCACAGCTGAATCTGCAAGACGCTCTTTGGCAACGTTTTTAACATTTACTAAAACTTGTGGGAAGCGAACCATTGAGGACGCCAGCTCTTGCAAGGTCTGACCAGATTTAACAACTTCTTGCGCAAGAGCAAGCGCTGTCAAAATTCCATCCCCAGTTGTTGCGAATTCGCGCATGATTAAATGGCCAGATTGTTCGCCACCTAGTGAATAACCTTTTTCTAGCATCTTCTCTAAAACATAACGATCGCCGACTGCCGTTGTTTCAACGCTGATATCAGCGTTCTTCATCGCGTGGAAGAAGCCGAGGTTGCTCATAACGGTGGCAACGATGGTGTTTGATTTCAGCGAACCTGATGCTTTAAAGCCACGCGCCAAGATAGTCATGATGACATCGCCATCGACTTCGTTGCCCTGCGCGTCTACTGCGAGTGCGCGGTCGGCATCACCATCATGGGCGATTCCAAAGTCAGCGCCTTCGCGAAGAACTGCGGTGCGAAGCTGATGTAGATGCGTTGATCCGCAATCATCATTAATGTTCCAACCATCTGGCGCATCGAAGATTGAGATAACTTCCGCGCCAGCGCGGCGATAAGTATCAGGTGCCACAGTTGAAGATGCTCCGTTTGCACAATCAACGACAATCTTTAAACCCTTTAGAGGTGTTGAAACAGATGAGAGAAGGTGGGCGATATAACGTTCGCGAGCGCTGTCATCGTTGATCGCACGGCCCACACCGCTGCCGGTTGGGCGCTCCCATGGTTCACCGATACGCGCTTCGATCGCTGCTTCAATGGCATCATCTAACTTTCCGCCACCGCGAGAGAACAACTTGATGCCGTTATCTGGCATCGGGTTGTGCGATGCTGAAATCATTACGCCAAGATCGGCGCCGGATTCAGAAACTAAATGTGCAATTGCCGGAGTTGGTAGAACACCTACTCGATAGACATCAACGCCGGCACTTGTTAAACCAGCAACAACGGCTGCTTCTAGAAATTCTCCAGATGCTCTGGAATCTTGCCCGACAACAGCCTTAGGGCGATGCGATTTATCGGGATTGGTCTCGACGAGAATATGTGCAGCGGCAACAGCGACGTCGAGTGCTAATTCAGCAGTTAAATCACGATTAGCTAAGCCACGTATTCCATCGGTTCCAAAGAGTGCCACGTTGGGGCGCCTTTGAAATTAACGCTTGCTGTATTGCGAACGCTTACGGGCCTTCTTCAGACCGTACTTCTTGCGCTCGATAACACGTGCATCACGTGAGAGGAATCCAGCCTTCTTAAGCGCTGGACGGTGTGCTTCAACATCGATCTCGTTAAGTGAACGAGCAACGCCTAGACGAAGTGCGCCAGCCTGACCAGATACTCCACCACCGTTGATGCGAGCAAAGACGTCGTACTGATTTTCAGCACCAACAGTGCGGAAAGGCTCAGAGACTAGTTGCTGGTGAACTTTATTTGGGAAATAGTTTTCCAAAGTCTTACCGTTTACAACCCAACGACCTGTTCCAGGAACGAGACGAACACGGGCAACTGCTTCCTTGCGACGACCAGTACCTGCACCAGGTGCCTTGATTGCTGGGCGGTTGGTTGCAGCTGCTGGTGTTGCTGAAGAGTAAGAAGTAGGAACTTCGTTCTCGTCTAGATCTGTAACTTCGTTATAAGTTGTATCTGACA
>JBEAMT010000061.1:0-35726 GCA_041165825.1 Actinomycetota bacterium
TCACGATATCTGAAGAAACGATCTGATCTTCTGTGTATGTAAGGAAGCCCTTGAGTGAACCGTTTGCTGCTTCCTTCATCGCTGCGTTGATTTCAGCAGCGGTCGCTTCCTTCGCTAGTTCGACTGTGAGGTCTGTAGCTGAACCTGTTGGAACAGGAACGCGCATTGCAAAACCATCGAGCTTGCCCTTGAGCTGTGGGAGTACCAAAGAGATTGCCTTTGCAGCACCTGTTGAGCTTGGGATGATATTTGTCGCTGCAGCACGAGCGCGGCGGAGATCCTTATGTGGGAAATCGAGGATTACCTGATCGTTTGTGTAGGCGTGAATTGTTGTCATCAAGCCCTTAACGATTCCCCAGTTATCTTGCAGAACCTTTGCCATTGGAGCAAGGCAGTTAGTTGTGCATGAAGCATTTGAAATAACGTTGTGGTTTGCTGGGTCATACTTGTCGTGGTTTACGCCCATAACGATTGTGATGTCTTCATCTGTTGCTGGTGCAGAGATAATTACCTTCTTTGCGCCTGCAGTGATGTGCTTCTTGGCATCGGCTGCCTTTGTGAAGTGGCCGGTAGATTCGATGACGATATCTGCCTTAACTGATGCCCATGGAAGGTTTGCTGGGTCGCGATCTGCGAAAACTTTGATTGTCTTACCACCCACTGTGAGCGTGTCATCAGTGTGAGTTACTTCAAGTCCTAGGCGGCCCAAGATTGAGTCGTACTTTAGGAGGTGAGCCAAAGTTGCGTTATCGGTTAGGTCATTGATACCTACGATATTGATATTTGGGTTGGTTAGCGCTGCGCGGAAGAAGTTACGGCCGATACGACCAAATCCATTGATTCCAACATTAATCACGTGTAAACCTCGCTCTAGAAATTGTAAGGACCCGCTGCGGATCGATTTAAATTCACCAAATGGATATACGGCAATAAAACTGCCACAACCCAAACTGCCACAACACTGGGGGCGTGGCTAACCTTACCAGTCGCATGGAGTTACTTCTGCATTAGTTACTTTTCAGTAAGACTAATTGAGCAGGTCGGGCGATAATCCCGCTTCAGTATCTGGAATTCCAAGTTCAGCAGCGCGCTTATCGGCCATCGCCAAGAGGCGACGAATACGACCGGCAATCGCATCCTTGGTCATAGGTGGCGATGCTAAAGATCCAAGTTCTTCCAAACTTGCCTGTCCATGGCTAATGCGAAGTTCGCCTGCCTCTTTCAAATGATCTGGAATCTGTGGTCCGAGAATTTCCATAGCGCGCTGTACTCGCGCAGCCGCAGCAACTGCAGCGCGGGCCGAGCGACGTAGATTTGCATCATCAAAGTTCGCTAAACGATTTGCAGTAGCTCGAACTTCGCGGCGCATTCGCCTTTCTTCCCAAGCAAGAACACTTTCATGCGCTCCAAGTCGAGTCAGTAAAACTCCAATTGCATCGCCATCACGAATTACAACGCGATCTACGCCGCGAACTTCCCGTGCTTTCGCAGTAATTCCTAAACGACGAGCTGCTCCGACTAGAGCAAGTGCGGCTTCGGGTCCAGGACAGGTGATTTCAAGAGAAGATGAACGCCCTGGCTCTGTTAACGAACCATGTGCAATGAAAGCGCCACGCCAAGCTGCCTCGGCATCACAAATATTTGCCGCAACTACTTGCGGTGGAAGTCCGCGAACTGGACGTCCATTGCTATCAATCAAACCTGTTTGGCGCGCAAGTGCATCGCCAGCTTCGATTACGCGAACTACATATCGAGAACCTTTGCGTAGTCCGCTTGATGAGAGGACTGCAAGATCGCTATCGTGACCGTAGATATCGGCGATATCTTTCTTAAGTCGACGTGCGCTCTGCGAAGTGTCGAGTTCAACTTCGATTACAACTTTGCCTGCTGCAATATGAAGGCCACCGGCGAAACGCAGAAGTGAAGATACTTCAGCTTTGCGGCAGCAAGGTTTTGTAACTGAAAGACGGCTGAGCTCGTCCTTGACTGCTGCGGTCATTGCCATGGGCATATCCAAGCAGGGTTTAGCCCGCTATGTGTGCGAAAAGTGAAGTTAATTTTTTTGAATCATGGTGCACAAGCGATCTCGCATCACGCAGGTCTGCGACGATTAACTCTCCACCTGTACTTGAAAGATGGCGCTGTAATTGATCCGATCCAGCTACAACGCTTTGATCTGCCACGATTAAATCAAAGCGCAGATTGGGAGCATAGGTGTGCAATATCTCTATATGTTCAGTCGCGGTATATCCGGCGTACTCCCCCGAACCCTTTATCGAAGTCGGATTAGCGCCGTTACTTTCTGCGGAATCTAAATTGAGAACCAGAATCTTCTTCGCCTTCGCAGCCACCAACGCATCTCTTTGTTGGGGAACCATCAAATGCGGTAAAACGCTGGAGAACCAAGAGCCCGGCCCCATAACAATCCAATCCGCTGCATCTATTGCAGAAAGTGATTCTGGGCGCGCGGTTGGATTTTCAGGAAGTAGGCGAAGAGATTCAAGGCGACCTTTCGCGGTTGCTACTTGTACTTGCCCTTTGACAATAAAACGACCAGTTGAATTTGTGAAGGTTGCTTCGATATCAAGTGGCTCTACTGACATCGGTAATACTCGACCAATAACTTTCAATAATGAACCAACTCGATCTAGCCCAGCAACCGGGTCTTCACCCTTATTCCAAAGCGCTGCTAGAAGTAAGTTCCCAACTGCATGGCCATCTAGCGCGCCATCGCTTTCAAATCGATATTGCATGATCTCGGCCCAACTGCGGCCCCACTCATCATCTGCACAGAGCGCAGCAAGGGCCATTCGCAAATCTCCAGGAGGATAGATTGAGAACTCTTCACGAAGCCGTCCACTAGAGCCGCCATTATCAGCAACAGTTACGATCGCAGTTAAATCGCTAGTTATTTGTCGCAGCGCCGAAAGGGTTGCCGCCAAACCATGGCCTCCCCCAAGTGCAACTACTCGCGGTTGATTGCCACTCATTCACGACCTACATCACGATGCGTTGCATGTGCTGAAATTTCAATTGCAGATTTTTCTGTAGAAAGTTGCTTTGCTATCTCTGCGGCAATGGCAACGCTGCGATGCTTTCCGCCGGTGCAACCAATCGCAATAGTCACATACTTCTTTCCCTCGCGAAGGTAACCGGGCATCATCTGGCGTATGACTCCGACATAACTTTTGACAAAATCAGATACGCCTTCGCTCGATAACACTTTACTTGAAACTTCTTTGGTAAGTCCTGTCAATGGGCGGAGTTCCGGGATCCAGTGGGGATTTGGAATAAAGCGACAATCCAATACTAAATCTGAGTCGACAGGAATTCCATACTTGTATCCGAAGGAGAGAACGTTGATGCGTATTGCATCAAGCATTCCCGCAGAGAAGATTTCGCCGATGCGCTTTTCTAATTGGTGGACATTTAAATTTGAGGTATCGATAACCACATCTGCACCTGAGCGAAGCTCTTCTAATTTGCTGCGTTCGCGTTCTATCCCATCAACGATTCGGTCTTTGGCCTGCAAAGGATGTGGACGTCGTGTCGATTCAAATCGTTGCACCAGAGATTGATCTGTCGCATCCAGGAAAAGTAAGCGGTATGAGATACCGGAGTCTTTTAACTTTTGAAGTGAGTTGCTTAGAGCATCAAAGAACTTTCCACCACGTACATCTACGACAACTGCCAAAGATGCGATATCTGAACTCTTGGTTTGAAGCGCTAACTCTGGAAGTAAGGCCGGTGGCAAGTTATCGACGACATACCAGCCAAGATCTTCTAGAGCGTGGGCAACGGTTGAACGCCCCGCACCTGACATCCCCGTTACAACAAGGAGTTCCTTCGTTGACATGTCTTTATTCTCCCTTGCGGCGCTCTCTTTGGCTACTTAGTAGCGGTAGTGATTTCACCGGTTTGAGTATTTACGATCTCTGCGCCATTACCATGTGAAGATTTCTGGAGATACTCAAAGATGACTTCGGCGATCTTTTCGCCGATTCCTGGTGTCATTGCTATTTCTGCCAGCGTTGCTTTGCGTAGTGCGGCAACTGATCCAAATTGCTCAAGCAGAGCAGCGCGCCGAGCCTGGCCCATCTGTGGAATCTCATCCAAAATAGATTCCAACATCACCTTTGATCTACGAGAACGGTGGAAGGTAATTGCAAAGCGGTGGGCTTCATCTCGGATACGTTGCAGTAAATACATTCCCTCGCTAGTGCGCGGCAGAATCAGCGGATCACTTTCGCCCGGACGCCAGACTTCTTCTAAGCGCTTGGCCAATCCACATAGCGCAACGTCGGTAACACCTAGTTCATCAAGTGCGCGTTGAGCAGCTGCAACTTGAGGCGCTCCACCATCGACAACAATTAGCTGCGGCGGATATGAGAACTTACTTAGTTTTCCCCCAATAGCAGCAACATCGCTCTCATCTACGGCTCGGTCATTTAAAAGACGTTTCATACGTCGGGTGATCACTTGGTGCATGGCGCGGGTGTCATCGGTGGCTTCCTTGGTATCGATGATGAAGCGGCGGTATTCACTCTTCTTGGCCATGCCATCTTCGAAGACCACCATTGATGCCACAACTGATGTACCTGAAATATTTGAGATATCAAAGCATTCAATACGTAGTGGTGTTCGCCTTAGTTCTAACTGCTCTTCGATTTCTAACAACGCTTTACCGCTAACTGCAGCATCGGTTGCACGCTTACTTAAGAATTGAATCACCGCATAATGGGCATTGCGTTCAACCGTCTGTAGTAGCTCGACTTTCTCACCCCGCTGTGGAACCTTGATCGAAACTTTGGCTCCACGCAGAGTCGTAAGCCAGGCCTCTAGCGCGTCCTGATCGACTGGTTCGCGATTAAGATAAATTTCATTAGGAATGTCCGTTGGTGCGCATTGGCTATAGATGGAGAAGAAGAGTGAGGCAACTTGGTCATCGCCTTCCAGTGCTCGTTCTTGATCAACAATCCAAGAACGCGAACCTTTAATTGATCCGCGACGCACCATAAAAATTGAACCAGCAGCGTGTAAACCTTCTTCATGGATCGAGATGAAGTCGCCATCTAGATCATCAGAAAGATTTCCTTGAGTCGATCGCTGCGCTTTTTCAAACGATTCGATTTGATCGCGGATACGTGCAGCGCGTTCGAACTCTTCGCGTTCAGAGGCTAAATCCATCTCAGATCTCAATTTCGGCAAAATATCTTCCATGCCCTTTTCCATGAAGGCATCTAGCTTTACTGCAATCTCACGATGTTCTTCAGGGGTTACCCAACCAACGCAAGGTGCCGCGCATTTACCGATATCCCCAAGCAAGCATTGCCGTTTGCTCCGCTTAGCACGTGCGAAGTTTCCTTCAGAACACGAGCGGACTGGAAATACCTTCAAGAGAACTTCATATGTATTACGTAGCGCCCAAGCATTTGTATAAGGACCGAAGTATTTAAGTCCTGGCCGTTTCTCTTTGCGGGTGATAAAGATGCGCGGGAACTCATCTTGCATAGAGATTGCTAAGTACGGATAAGACTTATCGTCCTTAAATTGGACGTTATAGGTTGGTTGATATTGCTTAATCCAAGAAAATTCTAAAGCCAGTGCCTCTAGCTCGGTGCCGACAATCGTCCAATCAACGCGGACAGCTTCATTGACCATACGATGGGTTTTGCGCGCCAGATTTGAGCCAAAGTAAGTTGTTAAGCGGTTCTTTAAATTCTTTGCCTTACCAACATAGATGACTTTATCTTTACCGTTATAGAAGCGATATACCCCCGGTTCCTCGGGAATCTCCTTGGGGCGATAACTAGCTGGATCAGCCATTTACTTAACGGCAGCCTTTTTCTTAACGGATGCGCGATTGGTGGCGAGTATTTCCGCCAAGAAATTACCGGTGTAACTTGCCTTTACCTTCGCTACATCCTCAGGTGTTCCTTCAGCAACAACGGTGCCGCCGCGGAATCCGCCCTCTGGACCCATATCGATGACCCAGTCTGAGCATTTGATTACATCTAGGTTATGTTCGATTACGACAACAGTGTTACCTGAGTCAACTAAACGACTAAGCACGCCGAGCAACTTGCTGACATCTTCGAAGTGCAGACCTGTAGTTGGCTCATCCAAAACATAGATTGTGCGACCGGTTGAACGACGTTGCAACTCGGTAGCCAACTTAACGCGCTGTGCTTCGCCGCCAGAAAGGGTTGGCGCAGATTGACCTAGGCGGACGTAGCCAAGACCAACATCGCATAGGGTTTTTAGGTAGCGAGCGATCGTAGGAACGGATTCGAAGAAGTTATGTGCAATCTCAATAGGCATATCTAGAACTTCGGCGATCGTCTTGCCTTTGTAATGCACTTCTAAAGTTTCGCGGTTATAGCGCGCGCCGTGACAGACCTCGCACGGCACATAAACATCTGGCAAAAAGTTCATCTCAATGGTGATGGTTCCATCACCTGAACAATTCTCACAGCGACCACCTTTAACGTTAAACGAGAAACGGCCTTGCTGATATCCACGAACCTTGGCTTCAGTAGTCTCTGCAAATAGTGCGCGAACCTTGTCAAATACTCCGGTGTAAGTTGCCGGATTAGAACGAGGTGTGCGCCCAATCGGTGATTGATCTACGTGTACAACTTTATCTAACTGGTCTACACCGGTAACAGTGCGGTGGCGACCTGGAACCAAGCGCGCGCCATTTAACTTGTTGGCAAGGGTTGTATAGAGAATGTCATTAACTAAAGTTGATTTTCCAGAACCACTCACACCTGTTACTGAAACAAATACACCCAAAGGAATCTCAACTTCAACGTCCTTGAGATTGTTCTCTTTTGCTCCCTTGATAACTAATTTCCGTTTTGGATCAAGCGGGCGGCGCTTCTGTGGAATTGCAATTGACTTACGACCTGAAAGGTAGGCGCCAGTAATTGATTCTTTAGAGGCTATTAACTCTTCGTAAGAACCAGAGACGACAACTTTTCCGCCGTGTTCGCCTGCGCCAGGACCAATATCGACAATCCAATCCGCTGTACGAATAGTTTCTTCGTCATGTTCAACAACGATCAAGGTGTTGCCGAGATCGCGCAGCCTTGTAAGTGTCTCAATCAAGCGACGGTTATCACGCTGATGCAGACCGATGCTTGGCTCATCCAGGACATAGAGAACACCGACTAATCCGGAACCAATCTGTGTTGCCAAGCGAATGCGCTGGGCTTCTCCACCTGAAAGAGTTGCCGCAGGTCGGGCTAGCGAAAGGTAATCAAGTCCTACATCGAGTAAGAATCCTAAACGCGCATGTACTTCTTTCATAACGCGCTCGGCGATCTGTGCCTCGCGCGCATTAAGTGAAATACTTTTTAAAAATGCTGCGCAATCAGCGATAGAAAGTTCGCATATCTCGGAGATGTTTTTATCGCCAACTGTTACAGCTAGAACCTCGGGCTTCAGACGCGCACCTTTACAGACATTGCAAGGAATTTCGCGCATATAAGACTCGTATTTTTCGCGAGAATAATCGCTATCAGTTTCATCATGCTTGCGATGGATAAAGGGAATTACTCCCTCAAATCCAGATGAATAGTTACGTACGCGTCCGTAGCGGTTCTTATATTTAACGTGGACTTCGTATTCGAAACCATTAAGAATCGCTTCTTTGGCTTTAACAGATAGTTTCTTCCACGGATTATCGAGTGAAAACTTTACTTCTTCAGATAGGGCTTCGAGTAGTCGCAAGAAATACTCTGAAGTATGACCACTCGACCAGGGAGCGATAGCGCCATCGTTTATTGAGAGGTTGTCATCAGGAATAATTAATTCTTCATCTACTTCGAGTTTGGTACCGATGCCCGAACACTCAGCACATGCGCCGAAAGGTGAGTTAAATGAAAATGAGCGCGGTTCCAGCTCCTCAAAGGAGAGATTGCATTCATGGCAGGCTAGATGCTCGCTGAATGTGCGTTCTTTTTCAGCGCCCTTGGCATCTACGAAATCTAACAAGACAATACCTGAAGCCAGACGCAAGGCGGTTTCGATGGAATCGGTTAAGCGAGATTTTGACTCAGCCTTGGCGGTTAAGCGGTCTACGACAACTTCGATGGTGTGCTTCTCTTGCTTCTTTAACTTAGGCGGTTCAGAGAGCGAGATGGTTTCGCCATCGACACGGGCGCGTGAATATCCTTGTGTCACCAATTCGGCGAAGAGGTCTACGAACTCACCCTTTCGCTCACGGATAACCGGAGCCAACACCTGGAACTTAGTCGTCGCTGGCATAGTAAGGATTTGATCAACAATTTGCTGTGGGCTCTGCCGCGAAACTGCCTTGCTGCACTTTGGGCAATGTGGGCGACCGGCGCGCGCAAAGAGTAGGCGTAGATAGTCATAAACCTCGGTGATTGTTCCAACGGTTGAGCGAGGATTTCGGTTAGTGGATTTCTGATCAATTGAAACGGCAGGTGATAAACCTTCTATGAAATCAACATCAGGTTTATCCATCTGGCCTAAAAATTGGCGCGCATACGCAGAAAGGGATTCAACGTAACGGCGCTGACCTTCGGCAAAGATTGTGTCGAAAGCCAAACTTGATTTTCCCGAACCAGAAAGGCCTGTAAAGACTATTAGCGCCTCGCGCGGAAGTTCGATAGAAACATCTTTTAAATTATGCTCACGGGCACCGCGCACAATTAACTTATCGATGCTCACTTAGATTCCCGCCTCATCCATTCCGCGGAGCTCTTTCTTGAGCTCTCTAATTTCATCACGCAATCTAGCCGCGAGTTCGAACTGTAGATCACCAGCAGCGCTGCGCATCTGTTCGGTGAGCGAGCCTATCAAGGCGAGTAGCTCCTGGCGTGGCAGCGAAATCACCGTGCGCGCGTTAAAGCCGATATCGAGAACTGATGTGGCTGCCTTTCCTTTACCGTTTGATTTGCGGGCTGCCATGAGTTCATCAGTGTCATCACTCTCGCGCGCAATTGTGTCGGTGATATCAGCGATCTTCTTGCGCAGCGGCTGCGGATCCACTCCGCGTTCTAAGTTATATGCGACTTGCTTTGCACGACGTCGATTGGTTTCATCGATAGCCTGCGCCATGGACTTTGTGATGTTGTCTGCGTACATATGAACTTCTCCGGAGACATTTCGCGCCGCGCGACCGATGGTTTGAATAAGTGAAGTAGCAGATCTCAAGAAGCCTTCTTTATCAGCATCCAAGATTGCGACCAGTGATACTTCAGGAAGATCCAAACCTTCGCGCAGCAAATTGATACCGATCAAAACGTCATATTCGCCTGAGCGCAGTTCACGCAGTAGCTCAACACGGCGCAAAGTATCTACTTCGGAGTGCAGATAGCGAACTCGGACGCCACGTTCTTGCAGATAGTCGGTTAAATCTTCGGACATTTTCTTAGTCAGCGTAGTGACAAGCACACGTTCATTCTTTGCAGCGCGGATATTAATCTCATTTAATAAATCATCGATCTGGCCCTTAATTGGCTTGATAATAATCGCTGGATCTACCAATCCAGTTGGGCGGATTACTTGTTCAACTACATCTCCTCCAACTTTCTCCATCTCATACTTACCGGGAGTTGCCGAAAGATAGACTGTTTGACCAACGCGTTCTAGAAATTCTGGCCAACGTAATGGGCGGTTATCTAGTGCACTTGGCAATCGGAAACCATGTTCGACCAAAGTACGCTTCCGAGATGCATCACCTTCGTACATCGCACCGATTTGTGGGACCGTAACGTGGCTCTCATCAATCACCACTAAGAAATCTTCCGGGAAATAATCAAGGAGGCAGTTTGGTGCGGACCCAGGTTCGCGACCATCCAGGTGACGCGAGTAGTTTTCAATCCCCGAACAGAATCCAAGTTGTTGCATCATCTCAAGATCAAAGGTTGTACGCATACGAAGTCGCTGTGCCTCCAGCAGCTTGCCCTGCTTCTCAAAGAGATTTAATTGAATCTGTAGTTCGTCTTCGATCTCGCCCATCGCACGTTTCATTGTTTCTGGGCCCGCCGCATAGTGCGTTGCCGGGAAGATATAGATCTCAGTTTCATCGCGAATGATCTCTCCAGTGAGAGGATGCAGAGTCATAATCTTTTCGATCTCATCACCGAACATTTCTATGCGGATAGCAAGTTCTTCATACATCGGAATAATTTCAATGGTGTCACCACGGACGCGGAAGGTGCCGCGCTCAAAGGCCATATCGTTGCGAGAGTATTGAATGTCCACAAATTTGCGAAGGAGTTGGTTTCGTTCAATTTCATCGCCAACTTTTAAGCGAATCATCCGGTCGATGTACTCCTGCGGCGTACCTAGACCGTAGATACATGAGACGGTGGCAACCACGATAACATCGCGGCGAGTTAGAAGTGAATTTGTCGCCGAATGGCGCAGCCGTTCAACCTCATCATTAACGCTGGAATCCTTCTCAATAAAAGTATCGGTCTGAGGAACGTAGGCTTCAGGTTGGTAATAGTCATAATATGAAACAAAGTACTCAACTGCGTTGTTTGGCAAGAGTTCGCGAAATTCATTGGCAAGCTGGGCGGCAAGTGTTTTATTTGGTGCGAGCACCAAAGTAGGACGCTGCAGGCGCTCAATTAACCAGGCGGTGGTTGCGGATTTTCCAGTACCAGTCGCACCTAGTAGCACCACATCTTTTTCACCGGAATTTATTCGGCTAACAATCTCTTCAATCGCCTGCGGCTGATCTCCTGCTGGAACGTAGTCGCTAATTACCTGAAAAGGGTGAACCTTTCTTTGGAGATCAGAGATCGGGCGCATTTTCCTAGCCTACTTTGAAAGGCGCTGGAGTTCCTCCCAGAGATTTTCCACCTTGCGCAGCAGTTGATCTTCGTCGCCGCTATTTTCTATTACATAGGTAGCGACTGCTTCACGCTCAGCTGGGGACGCTTGTGCTGCTAGGCGAGATTCAATCTCGGAAGAGAACATGCCACGTTTTAAGAGTCTGGCTTTTCGAATCTCGAGATCTGCTTCAACAGTAATAATCTGATCGAAGTTACTGACCGCACCTGTTTCGACAAGTAGCGGGATCTCGTAAATCAGGATCTCATCGGCGGCGAGATCGTTAACTACCTCAAAGAAAAGTTCACGAACTCGCGGATGGATAATTGCTTCGAGATCAGCCTTCGCACTCTTATCTTTAAAGATTATTTCACCAAGTGCTTTTCGATCGACATCGCCGTTACGCAGGATGCTTTCACCAAATCGTGTGATTACTTCATCGAATCCTGCAGAACCACGCTCAATTGCAATTCGTGATAATTGATCTGCATCTACTACTCGTGCACCGAGTTCAGAAAAATATTGTGCCACTAGAGATTTGCCGGCACCGATTCCGCCAGTGAGAGCCACGACCAACATGGCTCAGACTCTACCTGCGCGGTTGCTCTAAAACATAAGGAAAGGGCCCACCCGCAGGTGAGCCCTTTCCTTTAATTGATATTAATTATTCAGCAGCAACTTCTTCTGCTGCAGGAGCAGCGGCATCTGCAGCTTTCGCCTCAGCCTTCTGCTTCTTATGAGCCAAGAAGCGAGCCTGTGCTTCTTGGTACTGACGTTCCCACTCTTCGCGCTGCGAGTCATAGCCAGGCTTCCACTCCTGAGTATCAGGATCAAAGCCCTCTGGGTATATGAAGTTACCTTCTGCGTCATAGCGAGCCGCCATGCCGTATTGAGTTGGATCGAATGCTTCGATCTCAACTTCGTGGCCTTCATTCGCTTGCTTAAGAGATAGTGAGATGCGACGACGCTCAAGATCAATATCGATGATCTTTACAAATAGTTCGTCATCTACGGCAACGACCTGCTCTGGAATCTCAACGTGGCGTTCTGCCAACTCTGAGATGTGAACAAGTCCTTCAATTCCTTCGTGAACACGAATGAATGCACCGAATGGAACAAGCTTTGTAACCACACCTGGAACAACCTGATTGATTGTGTGGGTGCGTGCAAATGCCTGCCACGGATCTTCTTGAGTTGCCTTAAGAGAAAGTGAAACACGTTCGCGTTCGAAATCAACTTCTAGAACTTCTACGGTTACTTCATCGCCAACTTCAACAACTTCGCCTGGGTGATCGATGTGCTTCCATGAAAGCTCTGAAACGTGAACAAGACCGTCAACGCCACCAAGGTCAACGAACGCACCGAAGTTAACGATTGATGAGATAACGCCGGTACGAACTTGACCCTTTTGTAGCTGGTTCAAGAATGTTGTGCGTGACTCAGATTGAGTCTGCTCAAGGAATGCGCGACGTGAAAGAACGACATTGTTGCGGTTCTTATCGAGTTCGATAATGCGAGCCTCAACTTCCTTGCCGATGTAAGGAGTTAGATCGCGCACACGACGCATTTCAACAAGTGATGCTGGCAAGAAGCCGCGCAGACCGATATCTACGATCAAGCCGCCCTTAACAACTTCAATAACTGTACCGACGACGACTTCGTCTCGTTCTTTCTTGCCTTCAATTTCGCCCCAAGCACGCTCGTACTGTGCGCGCTTCTTAGAGAGAATTGTGCGGCCTTCTTTATCTTCCTTTTGGAGAACGAGCGCTTCAATGCGATCGCCAACCTTAACAATGTCATTTGGATCTGCATCGTGGCGGATTGAGAGTTCGCGTGAAGGGATTACGCCTTCTGTTTTGTAACCAATATCAAGAAGAACTTCTTCGCGATCTACTTGGACTACTGTTCCGACGACCAAATCGCCGTCATTGAAATTTCTTATTGTGCCTTCGATTGCTGCAAGGAAATCTGCTGCTGATCCGATGTCGTTAACTGCTACGACTGGTGATGATGTGCTCAAGTTGCTCCGTAGGGATAGAAAGTAATAGGACTCCAGAACCTTTCTGGTGAACGGGCGTAAGCGTACGGTTTTGGCAGCAATTAGGGCAAATCCGTCTATTTCTCAGGCGTAAACTAACGACCAATGAAACGGTACAGAGAACTATTCGCCATTCCCAATGTTTGGGTCTTAGTTCTCTCAGCATTCCCCGCCCGCGTCTCCTACGGCATGGTTGCGCTCTCAATATTTTTTAAAACTGAAGATGCCACTGGCTCTATTGCAGCTGCAGGATTGGCAATTGGAATTAACTCTGTCGCGGGGGCAGCAACTGCAGGAGTGCGTGGCATGTTGATGGATAAATATGGGCAGAAGTGGCCATTGCGCATCTTTGTTCCAGGTTATGCCGGAATGATGTTGATTTTAAATACCATGGAAAATCGAAACGGTATTTTGTTGGCGGCATTCATTATGGGTATTACCGCGCCCCCAATTAATCTCTCTGTACGACCATTGTGGCGCGATGTAGTTCCCAAAGATTTCCTGCGCACTGCTTATGCCGTAGATACATCAGTAATGAGTTCCGCAGGCGTTCTAGGTCCAGTTATCGCCACTTCATTAGCACTCTCATCGCGTCCCGGAAGCCCACTTGTAGTGGCATCCATCTTTATGTTGATTGGAGGTGGCGGATTAGCGATTACTAAAGTTTCTCGTAATTGGATCCCAGAGAAGAAGGAAGATAATCACATCTCACTCTGGCGCCATAAGGCAATTCAATTGCTGATGATTGAGGGATGTTTTATTGGTTTTGGCTGGGGCGTTTTCGATGTCGCCGTTCCAGCTTTTGCAACTTTAGAAGAAGTTCCACACAGAACTGCTTGGATCTTGGCGGCGATGGGAATCGCTAATATCTTTGGTGGACTTCTTGGAGGTCTGGTCTCCAAAAAAGTATCTGCTTTGAAAGCAATGCGTATTACCTACTTAATTTGGATTTTCATCTCTATTCCGATTGTCTTTACTTACCCAGGCTGGTCGATGGTTATTGCCGCAACATTTCTAGGTTTGGTAGGCGGGACGATCCAAGTCTTTTACTGGGAAGTTATGGAGGCGGTGCGCCCTAAAGGTTCGGCAGTTGGAATGATGGGTTGGATCTGGACTGTTGAAGGAACTTTGATGTCAATTGGTGCTGCAGCAGGTGGTTGGATCGCAGAGACTTATTCACCGCGATTTGCTCTCTCCATAACCTGTTTCACAATCGTTACTGGATTTATAATTCTTAACTTAGGCAAGAAACGTTTAGCTGCGGCAGATCGCATACCAACGGATGAAGAAGATCTCGCAGCCATGTCTGACAACTCACCAACAACTACTTAACTTCTTAGTGCGCAGCTTCGTTCCAACTCTTTCCGATTCCCACGCTGACATCTAGCGGAGCGCGAAGCGGGTAAGCAGAACCCATCTCGCGTCGCACCAAATTAGTTAGTACATCTTCTTCTCCTGCCACAACTTCAAGAATTAACTCATCGTGAACCTGCAACAAGAGGCGTGACTTAAGGTTCTCACGTAGCAACGCTCGTTCGACATTTAACATCGCCTGCTTAATGATGTCGGCTGCCGAACCTTGAATTGGCGCATTTAGCGCCATTCGTTCTGCTATCTCACGACGTTGTCGGTTGTCGTGCATTAAATCTGGCAGATAACGTCTGCGCCCCATAACGGTTTCGGTGTATCCCACTTTGCGTGCTTGTTCAACAACGCTATTTAAGTAATCACGAATTCCACCAAAACGTTGGAAGTAGCGATCCATTAAATCTTGCGCAGCAGGTGGTGAGAGATCCAACTGTGCTGCTAATCCGTAAGAGCTCAAGCCGTAGGCAAGTCCGTAAGACATTGCCTTGATCTGACGACGCATCTCTGAATCAACTTCATTGGCTTTCACACCAAAGACGAGTCCAGCAACAGTGGCGTGTAGATCTTCACCAGTTTCAAATGCGGCGAGTAATCCGGCATCGTTTGAGAGATGCGCCATGATGCGCATCTCAATCTGACTGTAATCGGCGGTTAAGAGTCCGCTAAAACCTTTGCCTGCGATAAATGCGTTACGGATACTGCGGCCTTCTTCGGTGCGTACCGGAATGTTCTGTAAGTTTGGTCCAACAGATGAAAGACGCCCAGTTGCTGCCACAGTCTGGGCGAAGTGAGTACGGATACGTCCATCCTCACCTATCTCGGCGATAAGACCTTCAACTGTTGTTCCTAATTTTTTGGTTTCGCGAATACGCAGCAGCGATTCAAGGAGTGGATGCTTAGTTTTTTCAAATAGCCAATTAAGCGCTTCGGCATCGGTTGTAAAACCAGTTTTAATTTTCTTTGTCTTGGGCAGATTTAACTCATCGAATAAGACAACCTGGAGCTGCTTGGGAGATGCCACGTTGAACTCATGGCCGGCGGCGAGATGAGCTGCTTTGGTCTCACGCGCGACTTCACCTTCAAAAAAAACCGCTAACTTCTCCAACTCTCTACGATCAACTGCGATACCACGGTTCTCCATCACAGCGAGCAGTTGAGCGATGGGGAGTTCCAGATCCGTAAATAATGAAAGCGCGCCCCGATCTTTCATCTCGGTTAGCAACGAGTCCCTTAATTTATAGAGCGCGGCTGCACTTGTGAGCAGTGCTTGCTCTGGAGAAGAAGAATCTATTTGTGCGCCATCTCCCCAACGTTCCAATAGATCGGGCAATTCCTGAGCGCGAACACCCGGGTTAACTAAATAGGCAGCAAGTGCAGTATCGAATATGACCCCATCGAGTAGGTTTTCGCGAGCCAGCGACTTGGCATCATGTGCAATCTTTGAAACTTTTGGATCTTGCGCCCAATCTCCCATTTGTGCGGAATGAATTAAGTAGACATCACTGGGATTAAAGGCAACTGCGTAACGATGCAGCTTTTCGTCTATTAACTCGAAAGAAATCGCAATATCTCCAGAGTGCAGAGAAATCTTTTTGCTTAACTCCTCTGGTGTAAGAGTTCCACCTTCAATGACAGGGGCAAAGAGAGTGAACTCATCGCTGGTGCTTTTTGCTTTAACCTCTTTTAAGACAGAGTCTGGGTCAAGAATTGGCTTTAAGCGATCTTTGAGGGTTCGAAACTCAAGTAGTTCGAATAACTTAGTGAGATCACTTTCAACAACTCCGGCCCAAGTAAGCGCATCGACTTGGTATTCGATTGGTGCATCGTGTACTAGTTGAGTTAGTTCGCGGTTGCGGATTACATCGTTGATATTGTCGCGAAGCGATTGGCCAACTTTTCCACCCACTTTGTCGACGTTGGCAATTAACTCTTGGAGTGACCCATATTCAACGACCCACTTTGCAGCAGTTTTTTCGCCAACTCCTGGAATCGATGGCAAATTATCGCTGGGGTCTCCGCGCAGAGCCGCAAAATCTGGATACTGGTCAGGGCTCATGCCGTACTTCTCTTGCACTGCATCTGGCGTCATTCGCGCCATCTCTGAGACTCCGCGCTTTGGATATAGAACAGACGTCTTCTCGGAAACTAGTTGGAAGCTATCGCGATCACCGGTACAAATTAAGACTTCAAAGCCTTCACGTTCTGCTTGCTTGGTGATAGTTGCAATGAGGTCATCTGCTTCGTAACCCTCGAGCGCAAACTGAGTTATTCCAAATCCCTTTACCAAATCATTTAAATAAGACATCTGCGATCTAAATTCATCAGGGGTTTTGGCTCGATTGGCTTTGTAATCTGGGAAGATATCTGTGCGGAAAGTTTTGCGAGATACATCGAAGGCAACCGCAACGTGGGTTGGCTTCTCATCCTTTAATAGTGAGATCAACATCGTGGCAAAGCCGTAAATTGCATTTGTATGTTGCCCTTGCGCAGTTGTGAAATTCTCGACAGGTAGTGCAAAGAAGGCTCGATATGCCATTGAATGGCCATCGATAAGTAATAAACGCTTCTGGGCCATGGTGCCATCCTAGAGAAGTACCCGTTAACAAGTTACTATTTCGAACTATGACGCAGCCAGAAAATACTCCAAACTATTTAGAACTAATCCGGGAACGCGGAAGTGGCGCCCTCGATAAGAAGATGGGGATTGAGATCCTTGAGGCCTCCCCTGAGCGCTTGGTTGGACGTATGCCAGTTGAGGGAAATACCCAACCAATCGGTTTACTTCATGGTGGCGCAAACGTTGTATTGGCAGAGTCACTTGGTTCGATAGGAACACAACTTAATGCTGGACCAAACCGCAGGATTGTCGGCGTAGATATCAACGCGACGCATCACAAATCAGCTACTTCTGGATTTGTAACAGGTGTTGCGACAGCGGTATCACTTGGAAAAACGTTGTGTGTCTACGAAGTTGTGATCACTAACGATCAAGGTCAACGTACTTGTTCAGCAAGAATAACCTGCATGATCCTCGCTGAAAGATAATTAGTGAGCGCCAGTACCGAGGTAGGCCTCGCGTACTGCAGGATCGTTAAGTAGATCAGAAGCTTTTGCTTCCTTAACGATATTTCCAGTCTCAAGTATGTAGGCACGGTGTGCGCGTTGTAGCGCTTGCTGTGCGTTCTGTTCAACGAGAAGAATTGTTACACCTGTCTTATTGATCTCGGTGATGATGCGGAAAATATTTGCGATCATCTGAGGTGCTAGACCCATTGAAGGCTCATCGAGAAGAAGAACCTTTGGTCGCGCCATCAAAGCACGCCCAATTGCGAGCATTTGCTGTTCGCCACCAGATAAAGTTCCGCCGGCTTGCGAGACGCGCTCCTTCAAGCGAGGAAAGAGCGTGTAGACCTTGTCTAGATCTTCGGCCATCTCGCTCTTGCGATTATGGCGATGGAACTTACCCATTTCGAGGTTTTCCAAAACAGTCATACCTGGGAAAATTCCGCGACCTTCAGGTGCTTGCGATAGACCGAGATCTACGCGCTTATGTGCCGGAACGTTAGAGATATCTTCACCATTGAAGATGATCTGTCCGCTAGTGATTGGGCGAAGACCTGAGATGGTTTTAAGCATTGTTGTCTTTCCGGCACCATTGGCGCCGATGAGAGTAACAATCTCTCCTTCATTAACAACGATTGATACGCCCTTGATCGCTTCAATCTTGCCGTAGTGAACATGTAGATCTTTAATTTCAAGACGCATCTGCAGGTACTCCTAGGTAAGCCTCAATAACGCGAGGGTCGTTTTGTACTTCAGCTGGAGAACCATCAGCAATCTTGGTTCCGAAATCGAGCACAGCCACACGATCAGAGATTCCCATAATAAGCGACATATCGTGCTCAATTAAGAGAACTGTGTAGCCAGCATCGCGGACTTTCTTAATCGTCGCCGCAAGTTCAACCTTTTCTTGCGGGTTAAAGCCTGCTGCAGGCTCATCTAGAAGCAAGAGCTTCGGGGATGTGCCTAGAGCGCGCGCGATTTCAAGACGACGCTGAACACCGTAAGGCAAGTTACGAGCAAGGCGGTCTGAATATTCATCAATTCCGATGAACTCAAGAATTTCGTAGGCCTTAGCGCGGTTTTCGCGTTCTTCGCGACGGGCGCGAGGAGTACCGAAGAGTGCGGAAACTAGACCACTCTTCTTATGAACATCGGTTGCGGTAATAACATTTTCAAGCGTTGTCATATCTCCGAATAGGCGGATGTTCTGGAAAGTACGGGCGATGCCAAGACCGGTGATCTGATAGCGCTTCTTGCCACCAATCTTCTGCCCATCGAAATTAATTGAACCGGAGGTCGCCTGGTAAACACCAGTGATCACGTTAAAGACGGTCGTCTTTCCCGCACCGTTAGGACCGATCAACGCCAGAATTTCGCCTTCGCGAATCTCAAGGTTTACTTCATTGAGCGCTGTAACTCCACCGAATTTCATGGTGAGGTTTTCTAAACTCAAAAGAACTTTAGCCATCGTTAATTAGCCCCTTTCTTTACAATCGCTTTTTCACGCTTCTTACGAGGCAATAGACCATCTGGACGGAAGTTCATAACAATCACAAGAACTAGGCCGAAGACTAAGAGACGAGCATCTGAGATGAAACGGATGCGATCGGGTAAGTAACCAAGGATTGTTGCACCAATGATCACGCCCCAGATATTGCCAATTCCGCCGAACACAACGCAGGCAAGGATCAGAATTGAAACGTTTAAGGTGAACATTTCTGGTGCGATAAAGAGGTTCTTTGACGCGTAGAGAACACCGGCGGCGCCACCAATTGCAGCTCCGAGAGTAAATGACCAGATCTTGTATTTAAGAGTTGGTACACCCATGAGCTCTGCTGCATCTTCATCTTGGCGAATTGCTTCCCAAGCGCGTCCTGGACGACGCACCGATAGACGGCGGATCATCCAAATAGTAAGCAGGATCATTACTAGAACAACCCAGAAGAAGACCTTTTGATCATCTAATCTAAATTTTAGTGGTCCGATATCAGGTGGCATCGGAACGTTTGCAATTCCGTTTGGACCTTTGCTCCACGAAGAGTTGAGAAGGACGAGGCGAACAATTTCTCCGAATCCCAAGGTAACGATTGCGAGGTAGTCGCCACGTAGACGAAGAGTTGGTAGACCAAGGACTACACCTGCGATCATCGCAAAGGCGATACCGAAAGGCATGATCTCCCAAGTATTTAAACCGGTGGTCGTACCCATGATCGCCATTGTGTAAGCGCCTATGGCGAAGAATGCCACGTAACCAAGATCGAGCATTCCAGACTTACCGACAACAATGTTCAAGCCAAGTGCCATCAGCACGAATACCGCAACTGGATATACAAGTACTGCGTCATAGGCGGCGATCGGCGTAGCAAGAAATGATGCGCCAGCAAATGGAAGTAGGCCAACTAATATGATTGTTGTTACGGCGATGAGTACTCGGGCTGGTCGACCTGAGCGCTCCCAAATTCCTGCGCCCCAATCACGAAGGTTCCAATAGTTTCTAATTTTCATGAGTTAGGCCCTCGTTGTCTGAACGGCTTCACCAAAGAGGCCATTTGGTTTGAAAAGTAGGACCAGGACTAGGACGATAAAGACGGTAACTGCTTTCCACTGAGTACCAAGAACGGCGGAGGCATAAACTTCAAGAAGACCAAGTGCGAGGCCACCGTAGAAAGCGCCCCGGATATTTCCGATTCCGCCAATTACGGCTGCAGTAAATGCGGCTAAGCCCATCGTGAAGCCTATGTTGAACTTTGTATACTCAAAAACTGTTATGTAGAAAAATCCAGCAGCGCCGGTTGCAAGTCCTCCGACCAAGAAGGTTGCGGTAATTACGCGGTTTAGGTTTACACCCATTAACTTTGCAGCATCTTCGTTCATAGAAACAGCGCGGATCGCCTTACCCATGCGGGAGAGCTTCACGAAGCGTTCAAGAATTACGTAGATGATCGCCGCAGCAATAATTGTGATTACTGTGTCGAGTCGGACATTTGCGCCCCAAACTTCTGTCAAAATCATCTTTTCGAGAACACGTGGAGATCCAACCGGACGAGAGTCTGTAAGCAAGCGCATGATCTCTGAGAGAACAATTGAGATACCAATTGCTGAAATGAGAGTTGCTAGACGGTTGGTGCCCTTCATACGCAAGCGACGATAGGCAACAAATTCAACAAAGACTGCAGTAAGTCCAGCTACAAGCATGGACATCAATAAACTTGAGAATAGAACTAGAGCTAGTTTGAAACCTGTTTCAGGTTCGGAGACTTGTGTGTAGTGGAATATGTCACGCGATGTAATAACGGTACCGAAAGTACCCCACATAAAAATTTCAGAGTTAGCGAAGTTGATCATGCGCAATACACCGTAAACCATGGTGTAACCGAGCGAAATCAAAACATAGATAAAACCTAACGCCAGCCCTGCAATCGTTAGGGCCCAGAACTGATCAATCAGTACCGCAAACATGGATCTCCTTCACTAACGTCAATTCGGTCATTCTATGTTCTAAAATTATGCAATTGGTGGGTGCCTCGCCTCTCTCTTGCGAGAGATTGAAAGCACCCACCAATCTTTAATGCATCAGGTCTATCTAATTACTTGATAATACCTGTGTTAACTAGAACGCCATCCTTTGAGGTGAATCCAGCGAAGAGACCGTATGAAACGTCACCGTTCTTATCGAACTTGATGGTGTTTCCTGAGATGCTCTTACCCTTGTAGGCCTTAACCCACTTGAGCATTTTCTCGCGTGTTGTGTTTCCAGCCTTGATTCCCTCAAGAAGGATATTTGCAGCATCGAATGATTCAACTGAGTAAACACCAGATGAAACGCCCATTTGCTTCTTGAAATCAGCTTCAAGCTTTGCACTGATTCCGGCAAGTCCACCTACACCTGTGACGCGTGAACCTTCAGCAGCAGCTCCCGCAAGCTTTGGGAACTCCTGGTTGAATACGCCGTCGCCACCAGCGAAGATCGCTGTTGAACCTGAGTCACGAAGCTGCTTTACGAAAATCGCAGCTTGGCTGTAGTAACCGGTGTAAATAACAACATTTGCGCCAGATGTCTTGATCTTTGCAATTGTTGGGCTGAAGTCTGTTGTTGTATTTGGAACTGAGTCAGTTCCAACAACAGATGCGCCAGCAACCTTCTTAAGTCCACCAGTTACATAACCTGCCAAAGGCACGCCGTATGCTGACTGATCATCAAATACAAATACCTTTGCATTTGCGACACCCTTTGTTGCGTACTTAGCCAATGCAGGACCCTGCAAGTCATCCTTACCAACTACGCGGTGGAAAACTGGTCCGCCGAAGTCAGGTGATGCTGGATCTGTGATTGATACGCGTGTTGCTGAAGGAGAGATCATTACTAGTGATCCAGCCTTGTAGTAAGGAAGTGAAGCGATTGTTGCACCTGAGTAAGCAGGTCCTACAACGCCAAGCACGCTCTTGTTAGTTCCAACACCTGGAGCAACTGTTGATGCAACAGCTGGATCTCCTTGGTCATCAACTGAAAGAACCTTGATCTTGATGTTCTTGTTCTTTGCCATGAATAGCTTTGCAGCGTACTTAACGGCGTTCTGTTCATCGATACCAGTTGATGCTTCTCCACCTGAAAGTGGACCCTGGTAAGCGATTGTGTAAGTCTTCGTTGCTGCTGATGCTGTTGTTGATGCAAATGCGCCAAAAGCAAGCGCAGCTGCGGCAACGAGAGCGGCAGAAGCTTTGATCTTCTTGTTCATGTATTGCCTTCCTGTTTTTTATTGCATGTGTCCCGGGACAGGGAGGCTGAAAGTGTAAAGGGGGTGAGGAAGATCTATCAACCCAGGGTTGAGCGTGGAAATGTAAAGGTTTGGTCACTTTCGCGACCGGCTGGCAGAACTAACTCTCAGGAACGGCATCGGGAGAGATCACCGCAGCGGCGACCTCTTTCATGGTGAGCCGGCGATCCATCGCGGCCCGTTGAATCCAAGAGAATGCCTCAGGTTCAGAGAGATTTAGCGCCTGCATCAAGATGCCTTTGGCGCGATCAATTAATTTACGAGTTTCAAGACGTTCATGAAGATCTTTTACTTCATCGGCAAGTGATCGCATCTGTGTGTGTCTGCTTATTGCAATTTCAATGGCAGGTACTAAATCGCCAATAGAAAATGGTTTTACAACATATGCCATAACTCCAGCATCACGAGCTCGTTCAACTAATTCGCGTTGCGAGAAAGCTGTGAGCATAAGAACAGGTGCAATATCAATTATTTTTTCGGCTGCAGAAATCCCATCTAACACTGGCATCTTTACATCGAGAATTGCTAGATCTGGTTTATGCAATTGCGCTAGTTGAATTGCTTGAGCGCCATCGGCCGCTTCGGCGACAACTTCATAACCCGCCTCGCGCAACATTTCGACTAAATCCAAACGAATCAGCGCTTCATCCTCGGCAACCAAAATTCTTATCGCTGATTTAGTCTTAGCTGAGGATTTTTCTGTACCGTTGTTCGTATTCATGTGCCCCGAGTCGGATTCGAACCGACACTATGCAGTGTTTGAGACTGCCCTCTCTACCGTTGGAGTACCGAGGCTCTTCGCACTTTGCCTTATTGGAAAGCTGCAACCCAAATCTTAACGGTATGCAGGAGCGGCTCCACCCACAGCATCGCCTACGCGGTGCACACGCATAGCATTGGTCGACCCAGGAATTCCTGGAGGTGATCCGGCAACAATTACGACGAGTTCGCCTTCTGCGCAGCGCTTGGATTTGATTAGAAGCGAGTCTGCTTGCATAACCATCTCATCGGTGTGCTTAACCATAGGGGTAAGTTCTGGTTCCACTCCCCAATCAAGAGCCATTCGGTTATAGGTACCAACCTCTGGAGTAAATGCCAAGATTGGAATTGGTGAGCGAAGGCGTGCTGTACGACGAGCAGAATCTCCAGATTGCGTAAAGGTAACTAGGTACTTTGCACCAACGATTGCTCCAACTTCGGTTGCTGCCTTGGTAATCGCTCCACCTTTTGTCTTCGGAAGAGATTTCATCGGCCGGATCATATCCATGCCACCTTCTTCAGTGTGAGAAATTATTCGTGCCATTGTCTGCACAGCCTCAATTGCAAATTCTCCAACTGATGTTTCGCCAGAGAGCATCAAGGCATCTGCACCATCTAGAACAGCATTTGCGCAATCTGTTGCTTCGGCGCGAGTTGGACGCGAATTTGTAATCATTGAGTCCAACATTTGAGTAGCGACGATGACCGGTTTTGCGGCTTCGCGCGCTAGTTCGATGCAATGCTTTTGTACAAGTGGCACTTCTTCGATTGGAAGCTCAACGCCTAGATCACCACGTGCCACCATGATGCCGTCAAAAGCATCAACGATTCCCTGCAGGTTGGCTACAGCTTGTGGCTTTTCGATCTTTGCAATAACAGGAATGCGAATGCCTACCTCATCCATGATCTGATGAACATCTACAATATCTTCGGCGCTACGTACAAAAGAGAGTGCGATGAAATCTGCGCCAGCATGTAGCCCCCAACGCAGATCTTCTTTATCTTTTTCTGAGAGCGCAGGAACTGAAACCGCAACACCTGGCAAGTTGATTCCTTTATTGTTACTGACTGCGCCAGGTTCGATCACTTTGGTAATTACATCGTTGCCTTTGACTTCAGTAACTTCGACAGTGACTTTTCCATCGTCGATGAGAATGCGATCGCCTGGTTTACAGTCACCAGGCAAGCCCTTATAAGTCGTACCAACGCGCTCTTTTGTGCCTTCAACTTCATCAGTAGTAATTGTAAAAACTTCTCCGCGCGCAAGATCATGTGGGCCGGCTTTGAATCGAGCTAAGCGAATCTTTGGACCTTGCAAGTCAACCAAGATCGCAACAGGTTTACCTACTTCTTTGGCAGCAGCGCGAACCTGATCAAGCCGGTTCTGGTGTTCTTCATATCCCCCATGAGAGAGGTTTAGGCGAGCCATATTCATGCCGGCTGCAATCAACTCACGAACTTTTTCGGGTGATTCAACAGCTGGCCCCATTGTGCAGACAATCTTCGCGCGACGCATATGCCTACCTTATCTAATCGTTTTACTACTGGACAGTTTCATGAGAGAGATTTAAAGCACCTCGCTTACAAATCTCATGGAATTTAAACCATTAAGGAGCGATCAGTTGGTTCGATTGGAGAAGGCAATTGGCTCTCTCCTTCTAGATACTTATCTACTCCCGCTGCCGCACTTCGACCTTCAGCGATCGCCCAAACGATTAGTGACTGACCACGACCGGCATCACCAGCGACGAAGATTCCTTCTTCGCTAGTCTGAAAATTGGAATCGCGTTTTATATTTCCACGCTCATCTAATTCAACGTTAAGTTGAGTTAGAAGCGGAGATTTTTCTGGACCTGTAAAGCCCATGGCAAGAAATACAAAGTCTGCGGGAATCTCTTTCTCTGTACCTGGAACAGGCTCAAACTTTCCATTTTCAAATCTAGTTTCAACTAGCTTGATCGCCTTCACATGGCCATTTCCGTCACCAATGAATTCTTCGGTGCTCACTGCATAGATTCGGTTGTCTAACTCTTCATGAGCTGATGAAACTCGATAGATCATTGGGTAAGTTGGCCAAGGTTGTGATGAAGGACGCTCTTCAGATGGGCGCGGCATGATTTCAAGTTGAGTAACACTGGCAGCACCTTGGCGAATTGATGTGCCGAGGCAATCTGCTCCAGTATCTCCGCCACCAAGAATTACCACGTGCTTGCCAGCGACGTTAATTTCTGGATTTACAACTTCACCTAGCGCTTGTTTATTTCCCCAAGGTAAGAACTCCATCGCTTGATAGATGCCCTTATTTTCGCGGCCCTTGATTGGAAGATCACGCCATTGTGTTGCACCAACGGCTAGGACGATTGCGTCGTACTTCTTTCGTAGATCACTGCCGGTTAGTTCAACTCCAACGTTAACTCCAGGTCGAAAACGAGTTCCTTCCTTCTCCATTTGAGTTAAGCGGCGGTCCAGGATGTTCTTCTCCATTTTGAATTCAGGAATTCCGTAGCGAAGCAGGCCACCAATCTTGTCAGCGCGTTCATAGACAGCAACAGTGTGACCAGCGCGTGTTAATTGTTGTGCAGCTGCAAGACCTGCAGGTCCCGATCCAATTACTGCAACAGTCTTTCCGGTAAGACGTTCTGCTACCAGCGGCTTAACGTTTCCTGCACCAAAAGCTTCTTCAATGGTGCGGAGTTCGACCTGCTTAATTGTTACCGCATCAGCATTGATACCTATGACACATGCAGTCTCGCATGGCGCAGGACAGAGGCGGCCAGTGAATTCTGCGAAGTTATTTGTTGCATGCAGGTGATCTATCGCTTCTTCCTTATCGCCGCGCCACATCAAATCATTCCATTCGGGAATTAAATTTCCGAGTGGGCATCCTTGATGACAGAACGGAATACCGCAATCCATGCAACGACCGGCTTGTTTCTGCAAGTGTTCAAAACTCTGTGGTTCATAGACCTCATGCCAATCTTTAATGCGCACATCAACTGGACGACGCTTTGGAGTTTCGCGAGGTGTAGTTATAAATCCCTTTGGATCAGCCATTTGCTGCAACCTCCATTACATATTGATCGACCGGTAAACCATCTTTGGTTGCACGCTCCATCGCAGCCAACACTCGTGCATAATCTCGAGGCATAACCAGTGATATGCGATTTATGGCCTTGCTCCAATCGCCAAGAAGTTCAGCTGCGATTTCAGAACCAGTTTCGGTAAAGAAGTCAGATACCAACGCTTTTAGGGATTCTTTTTGATCTTCTGGTACTGCCAAAATATCGACCATCTCACCATTTACCTGTGCTGGATTCAGATCAAGAACAAAAGCACGTCCACCAGACATTCCCGCTGCAAAGTTGCGACCTGTTCGGCCAAGCACAACAACGGTTCCGCCGGTCATGTATTCGCATCCGTGATCGCCAATTCCTTCGACTACTGCGGTAGCTCCGGAGTTGCGCACGCAGAAACGTTCACCTACAAGTCCGCGGATATAGATCTCTCCTGAAGTTGATCCGTATCCGATTACATTTCCAGCGATTACATTCTCGTGCGAGGCAAAAGTAGCGCGCTCATCTGGGCGAACAATGACGCGGCCTCCAGAAATGCCTTTACCTACATAGTCATTGCTATCTCCGTACATGCGGATTACGACGCCTTGTGGCAAGAATGCGCCGAGTGATTGACCTGCAGATCCATGAAGCGTCACATCAATTGTGCCAGCAGGTAACCCTGCTGCTCCGTAACGTCGAGTCACTTCGGCACCCAACATAGTTCCGACGGTGCGATTTACATTCCGAACCGGAAGATCGATTCGTACATTCTCTTTCTTCTCAAGTGCAGGTGCTGCAAGTTCTATTAACTTATTATCTAGTGCAGCGGTCAATCCATGGTCTTGTACGTTTGTACGATGCAATGGTGAATCTACATCCGGGCGTACCAATAACGGTGCCAGATCAAGACCGCTCGCTTTCCAGTGATTTACCGCATCGCGAGTGTCGAGGTACTCAACATGTCCAATGGCTTCCTGCAAAGTGCGAAAGCCTAGGCTGGCCAAGATTTCACGTACTTCTTCAGCAATGTATTCGAAGAATGTTTCAACGAACTCTGGCTTACCAGTAAAGCGTTTACGAAGTTCTGGGTTTTGAGTTGCAACGCCTACTGGACAGGTATCTAAGTGACAGACGCGCATCATTACGCAGCCAGAGACAACTAGTGGAGCAGTTGCAAAACCATATTCCTCAGCGCCTAGCAGCGCTGCAATTACAACGTCGCGGCCAGTCTTTAACTGACCATCTGCCTGCACAACAATGCGATCGCGCAGACCATTAATCAGAAGGGTCTGTTGCGTTTCAGCCAGACCAAGTTCCCATGGAGCTCCAGCATGCTTAAGTGAGGTAAGCGGTGATGCACCAGTTCCACCATCATGTCCGGAGATAAGAACAACATCTGCGTGCGCCTTGCTAACTCCAGCTGCGACAGTGCCGACGCCAACTTCAGCAACAAGTTTTACATGGATTCGCGCATTTTTATTGGCGTTCTTAAGATCGTGAATTAGTTGTGCTAAATCTTCGATGGAGTAAATATCATGATGAGGTGGAGGTGAAATTAAACCAACGCCTGGGGTTGAGTAACGCACCTTGGCAATCCATGGATAAACCTTGTTTCCAGGTAATTGTCCGCCTTCGCCTGGCTTTGCACCTTGTGCAATCTTGATCTGAATATCATCGGCATTTACTAAGTATTCACTTGTCACGCCAAAGCGGCCGCTTGCTACCTGCTTGATTGAACTGCGTTTTGAGTCACCGTTAGCGAGTGCAATATTGCGAGATGGATCTTCCCCACCTTCGCCGGTATTTGATTTTCCGCCAAGACGGTTCATGGCAATCGCTAAAGTTTCGTGAGCTTCCTGTGATACGGAGCCATAAGACATCGCACCAGTGGAAAAACGCTTTACTATCTCAGAAATCGGTTCGACTTCATCAATTGAAATTGCAGGCCGATTACCATTTTTAAAGGTGAAGAGGCCACGAAGTGTCATAAGCTCTTTACTCTGGCCATCTACTTTGCTGGTGTAGCGCTTAAAGATGTCATAACGCTTCGAACGAGTTGAGTGTTGAAGCGCAAATACGGTTTCAGGATTAAATAGATGTGGTTCACCATCACGGCGCCATTGGTATTCGCCACCAATTGGTAGACGCTTAGCACCGGGAATCGCTCCCCCAGGTGGATATGCGATGTGATGTCGCGCGATAGTTTCTTCAGCGATGGTGTCAAGACTAATTCCCCCGAGCCGTGAAGTTGTGCCTACGAAGTATTCGTCGACAACTTCTTGCGAGAGCCCAATCGCTTCGAATACCTGTGCTCCGGTGTAGGAGGCAATTGTTGAGATTCCCATTTTCGACATGACCTTGAGAACACCTTTACCAAGGCTCTTAATAATGTTTCGAACGGCTTTTTCAGGGGTTATTCCAGTAATAACGCCTTGAAGAACTAAATCTTCGGCAGATTCCATCGCAAGGTAAGGGTTTACCGCCGCCGCACCATAACCAATAAGGAGTGCAACATGGTGAACTTCGCGAACATCGCCCGCTTCTACTACTAGACCAACTTTGGTACGAGTCTTTTCACGGATTAAGTGGTGATGAACTGCTGCAGTCAGAAGAAGAGATGGAATCGGTGCATCTTCAGCATCGCCATCGCGGTCAGATAGAACGATGATGCGCGCACCTGCAGAAATTGCATCAGATACTTCACGCTTAATTTCCTCAAGTCGCGTCTGTAAGGTATTTCCATCACCCGAAACTGGAAATAGCCCACGTACAACATAAGCGGAGAGACCTGGATGATCACCATCGGCATTTACGTGAATGATCTTTGCTAATTCATCGTTATCGATAACTGGGAAGGCAAGTGAAATTTGGCGGCAAGAAGAAGGACCTGGATCAAGCAGGTTGTGCTCTGGACCAATTGATCCACCCAAACTTGTAACGAGTTCTTCGCGAATTGCATCTAGTGGTGGATTAGTGACTTGTGCGAAGAGTTGTGAGAAGTAATCAAAAAGTAGACGTGGTTTTTCAGAGAGCGCTGCGATCGGAGTATCGGTTCCCATTGAGCCGAGCGCTTCCATACCGTTCTTGGCCATAGGTGTAATCAAGATGCGGAGTTCTTCTTCGGTATAGCCAAATGCGCGTTGGCGGCGAATTACAGATGAATGCGGATAGACAATGTGTTCGCGTGATGGAAGATCAGATAGCTTGATCATTCCGGCGTGCAACCATTCGCCGTAAGGCGCGGCATCTGCCAAAGAATCTTTGATCTCATCATCTTCAATGATGCGACCGGATTCGATATCTACTAAGAACATCTTGCCTGGTTGCAGGCGACCTTTGCGAACAATTTTCTCTGCTGGGAAATCAAGTACTCCAACTTCAGAGGCAAGTACTACCAATCCATCATCAGTTACCCAGAAACGAGATGGACGTAGACCATTTCGATCTAAAACCGCTCCAACTTGATGACCGTCGGTGAAAGTTACACATGCTGGTCCATCCCATGGCTCCATAAGTGATGCATGGAATGCATAAAAATCACGACGTTTCTGCGACATAGTTGCGTGGTTTTCCCATGCCTCAGGAATCATCATCAAGACCGAGTGAGGCAATGAGCGCCCGCCTAGGTAGAGAAGTTCTAGGACTTCATCAAATGAGGCTGAGTCACTACCTGACATTTCTACGATAGGAAAGATTCGAGATAAATCTCCCGGAATCAATTCGCTATTCAAAAGTGATTCGCGAGCTCGCATCCAGTTGCGGTTTCCTTTAACGGTATTAATCTCACCGTTGTGCGCAATAAATCTATACGGATGTGCGAGCGGCCAAGATGGAAAAGTATTTGTAGAAAAACGAGAGTGAACAAGAGCAAGTGGTGAAACAACTCGAACATCACTTAGATCTGGGAAGAACTCTTCGAGTTGTCCCGTAGTTAGCATTCCTTTGTAAACAATGGTCTGTGATGAGAGTGATGAGAAATAGAGATCGAGTGAGTGTTCAGCGCGTTTCCTGAGGCAGAACGCTAAACGATCTAGTGCAATGCCAGATTCTCCGTTGTTTCCAGCGATGAATACCTGCTCGAACTTTGGCATAACTGAAATTGCAGTCTTACCAAGTGAGTTTGGATTTGTTGGCAGTTCTCGCCAACCTAGAACGACGAGACCTTCCTCAGATGCAATTTTCGCAATTGCAGTGCGCACTTCTGAACCTGGCGCAACAAATGCTATTCCAGTTGCGTAATTACCTTCTGCTGGTAAATCAAAATTTGTCACTGCGCGGTAAAAGGCATCTGGAACACGAATTAAAATTCCCGCTCCATCGCCGCTATCGGGTTCGGCGCCAGATGCGCCACGATGTTCTAAATTGCGAAGTGCAGTAAGGGCTTTTTCAACAATTTCATGAGAAGCAACTTTATTTAGAGTAGCAACCATGGCAACGCCGCATGCATCATGCTCGTTTGCGGGATCATAGAGACCCTGTTGTGCTGGGTAGTTAGATGGAAGGGCCATCTGATACACACTCCTGTTGTTCACACTTAACTGTTGAGAGAGTGGGACAACTTTGGCCCGAAATATTCACCGCAGGCGGTGATAGATGCAAAAGGGTAGCAACTGTTTGCGGTATTCGGCACTCCCGAATTAAGCCTAAAGAAGGTGAGTTTAAATACCGCTCAAATGCAGCGCTCGGCCGATTCCGGCCGTTAGCGCCATTCCGAGGCAGCCGCCTAAAATCACTCGGATCGTGGGAGTAAGAATTTTTGAACCTGCCGTCTTTGCGCTGAGAACACCTGTGAAAATCAAGCCCAGAATTGTGAAGCCAACGATGCTAAAGGCCACCTTGCCAGGTGTTGGAGCGAAGGCTCCGACGAATGGAATCAAGCCACCTGCTGTAAATGCTGCAGCTGAAGCCATGGCTGCTTGAACCGGTCGAGCCTTGGTGTGTGGAAATTGGCCGAGTTCATCGCGAAGATGCGCTTCTAATGGATCGCGATCATGCATTGCCTTAGCAACTTCCATCGCAAGTTCCGGAGTTAATCCTCGTGCAATATAGATATGTTGCAACTCCATAAGTTCTGCTTCAGGATCAAGTGCAAGATGTTGCCGCTCTAGCTCACGATCAGATGCTTCAATATCGTTCTGAGAGCGCACTGAAACATATTCGCCGACTGCCATAGACATTGCGCCCGCAGCAATTCCTGCGGCTCCTGCAGTAATCAAAAATGCTTGCGCATCTGCCCCACCGGCTCTGGCAGCAGTTACACCGATCATTAGGGATGCAGTAGAAACTAAACCGTCATTTGCTCCCAAAACTGCCGCACGTAACCAACCCGCACGATGAGTACGATGTTGGAGATTTCGTTGATATACATCCTCAAGAGACATATTTAGAGCCTACCTGATGAGGTGGTAGAAATCGCTTAGGCATATGCCCTATCGCGGGCGCGCAGGCGAATAAAAACTATCGCAGATACTGAGATTAGCGCCAGGCTTACCCATTGATTTACACGCAAGCCCACAAATTCATGCGCGGGATCTATGCGTATCGCCTCAATAAAGAATCGGCCTAGAGAGTAAGAAAATACATAACCTGCGAATACGCAACCAGCAGACCATTTTTTGGAAAATCGAATTAACGCCAACGCCACAACGCTGCACCAAATCGCTTCATAGAGAAAAGTGGGATGGAAGGTTTCCACGAGACCATAACCACTCGGACGATACTTGTACGGAATAGATAGACCCCACCAAGTATCTAGGGGGCGACCAAAGAGCTCGGCGTTAAACCAATTTCCAAATCTTCCAGTTGCTTGGGCAAATAAAATTCCGGGCGCAATTGCATCTAAGAAAACGCCGAAACTAGGCAAGTTAACGGAACGCGACAACTTCCGATATGAGTAAAGCGCACCGAGAGCACCGAGAGAAATCGCTCCCCAGATTCCGAGGCCACCTTGCCAAATCTTAAAGATAGCCAACAGGTCGCCGTCTCTTCCGAAGAACTCCTCGGGCGTTGTTATTACGTGGTAAACGCGACCACCGATGATTCCTGCAGGGACAGCGATAACTGCGACTTCAGAGACCACACCTTTAAGCGAGGCATCATGAGCCGCAAATCTCTTATTCCCAAGCCAGATAGCTATTGCGATTCCTGCGATGATGCAGAGCGCATAGAAATGTACGGTAAATGGCCCGATAGAAACTTCCGAAATAGATGGAGTAGGTATCGAGCGATTCATGCGTTGGCTAGTTAGGCTTTTTCAACCGCAAGCATAAAATCAGCGAGGCTGTTGTATGCGGTATTGCGATCAATTTCCTTGCCATTTACAAAAACTGTTGGGGTTGAGTTTATATTTCGCTTTGATCCTTCTTCGGCGACATTCTTAACCCAGCCCATGTAATCCTGGCCTTGAACGCATTTGTCATATTCACCACTAGAGATACCGAGGCCGATGCCAAGCGTTGCAAAATATTGAGATGACCATGCACCAGAATTTTCTGTTGGCTGGTTGGCATAAAGAGTTCTATGGAATTCTAAGAATTTGCCTTGATCAGATGAACATGCTGCTGCATTTGCCGCCAACTGAGACTCTCCACCTAGGAAGGAGAGCATATTGTAAGAAACCTTGGCTTTCTTTGTGGCAATCAACTCTTCAATGTATGAACCAGCAATGGCTTCAAATCGGGCACAAGCTGGGCACTGAAAATCTTCGTAGATTTCAATAAATGGAACTCCCGTTAAATCTTTGTTAAAGACTAGGCCATAGCCATTTTCTGCAGAGGCGCTGGCAGGAATTGCAGCAGTGGAATCACTTTGCTTGGAGAGAATGGTAGGTACCAACATAATTAACGCGACACCGACAACTACCGCAATTACTAGATTGCGAGTGAAGTTATCTTTTCCGCCATTAGGTTTTCCGCTATTGGGTTTTCTAGCCTGTGCCATCTTTATTCCGTCTCTCCTGCGATTGATTGTTTGGGGGCTTTATCTATCGAAAATTTGGTTGCCGGGTAGCGGATTAAGAATAGGGCCATCACCACCAGCCCAGCATCTCTGAGAATCTCCTGAAGGTAGCGTGTCTGGCCAGGGTCGACTTTTCCACCCCCGCCAAAGCAACCGCAATCAATATTTAATCCACGTGTCCAAGCCTGCGAAATTGCGATGATAAAGATAAACATAGTGAAACCACCGAGTGCTGCCACTACGCGAGTTGCGGCTCCCAATATGAGTAGTAGGCCGGTCGCTACTTCAAAGAAGGGAAGGCTCAGACCGAGAAAATTTGCAAGTGGAATTGGAAGTAGCTCGTATGAGCGAACTGCCATCTGCGAGATATCGGTCTTTCCAACTTTCAAATATCCCGCGACAAATAGAACTCCGCCGAGCGTAAGTCTGCAAACCAATCCGATCCAAGGTTGTAACTTTTCAAAATTACTCATCGTCCTTCACGGACGCCTTTGGCTAATTCGGTGGCAAGTTCTTTAACCGCCGCAAGGCCCGCTGCTTCATCTGGTGCATCTTGAAGCGCCTTGATAAAGGCGGAACCAACGATTACTCCATCGGCATATGCAGCAACGCCTTTAGCTTGATCGCGAGTGGAAACGCCTAGTCCAACTGCGATTGGCAGATCAGTGGTTGTACGAATACGCGCAACTAGATCGGCGGCACTTGATGAAACCGAATTCCGCGCTCCTGTGACACCCATCAAGCTAGCAGCATAAACAAATCCTCCGCAGGCAGAAGTAACTTTCGACAGTCGTGCATCTGAAGTACTTGGTGCAACAACATATATTGGATTTATGGCATTTGATTGTGTTGCACTTAGCCACCGCTTTGATTCTTCGATTGTTAAATCAGGAGTTATTACACCAGAACCACCATTAGCAGCTATCGCTTCGGCAAATTCATCGACGCCATAACGTTCGATCGGATTCCAATAAGTCATGACCACCGCTGCGACTCCGGCATCGGTTGCCACCTTTAACGTCGACATAACCTCTGCCGCACCAGTTCCATTTTCTAGAGCTGTAACTGCTGCTGCTTGAATTGTCGGTCCATCCATTACGGGATCGCTATAAGGAAACCCAATTTCGATCGCATCTACGCCTGCGTCGACAAAGGTCTGAATTACTTTGGCACAGCCTTCCTGTGAAGGAAATCCTGCCGGAATGTAGGCGATAAGTGCGGCACGATTTTCGGCACGTACCTTTACAAATAATTCATCTAACGAAGTCATTAATCGAGTGGAATTCCAAAGTACTGAGCGGCCGTCTGCACATCTTTATCGCCACGTCCTGAAAGATTAATCACGATGATCGCATCTTTTCCGAGTTCGTTACCAACTTGTAGTGCACCAGCAAGAGCATGTGCTGTTTCAATTGCAGGAATGATGCCCTCGGTCTTTGATAGAAGTGCAAATGCATGCATCGCTTGCTCGTCTGTGATTGCGCGATATTCGGCACGACCAATGTCATGTAAGTAGGCATGTTCGGGACCAACGCCTGGGTAATCAAGGCCAGCAGAAATTGAGTGTGACTCCACGGTTTGTCCGTTTGCATCTTGAAGTACATACGAGCGCGTACCGTGAAGCACGCCGGGTGTTCCCCCGGTGATAGTCGCCGCATGACGACCCGTTTCTACTCCATCTCCGCCAGCTTCCAGACCTATCAAGCGCACAGATGGATCAGAGAGAAAACGATGGAAGATTCCAATTGCATTTGAACCTCCCCCGACGCAGGCGAGTACCGCATCAGGCAAACGACCGGTAAGTGCTAAAACTTGTTCGCGAGTTTCTTCGCCAATGATCTTATGAAAATCTCTGACCATAGTTGGAAATGGATGCGGTCCGGCAACGGTACCCAACATGTAATGCGTGCTTTCAACATTAGTTACCCAATCACGCATCGCCTCATTGATTGCATCCTTTAAAGTTCGTGATCCTGTTGTAACTGGAATAACTTGCGCACCAAGTAATTTCATGCGCGCCACATTTAAGGCTTGTCGTCTTGTATCTTCTTCGCCCATATAGACGACACATTCCAAGCCCATGAGCGCGGCTGCGGTTGCCGATGCCACACCGTGTTGGCCCGCCCCTGTCTCGGCGATGATTCGCTTCTTACCCATGCGTTTTGTTAAGAGCGCTTGCCCAAGAACGTTATTTATCTTGTGGCTACCAGTGTGGTTCAAATCCTCACGCTTTAAAAGTATGCGCGCACCACCAGCATGCTCAGAGAAGCGCTTTGCATCGGTGATGATGCTTGGCCGACCGGTATATGTGCGATGTAGTTCGGCAAGCTCTGCGATAAATGCAGGATCCTGTTGCGCTGTTGCATGCGCAACTTCAAGTTCTTCTAGCGCTCCAATAAGTGCTTCAGGCACAAAGCGACCACCATATGGACCAAAGTGTCCCAAGATTGATCCAAGATCTTCTTGCGGAGTTATTGACATGGGATAAAGCCTACCCTTGACCTAATAAGGTCCGCATCGCCAAATCTGGATCCCCTGATGTAACTAGAGCTTCTCCTACCAAGATCGCATTTGCGCCTGAATTTTCCGCGAACTCAACATCTCTTCGCGATGAAATTCCGGATTCTGCGATGCGAATTAAGCCATCTGGAATTTTTGGAATTAGTTCAGAAAAGGCGCCAGGATCAACTTCCAAGGTTTTGAGATCACGCGAATTAACACCAATGATGCGAGGTGAAATTTCCAGTGCTCTCTCTAACTCATCAGCGGTATGGACTTCAATGACCGCCGCCATTTGCAGTTCGGCTGCCAGATCAAAGAAATCCTTTAGTTGGCTCTTT
This sequence comes from Actinomycetota bacterium, assembly GCA_041165825.1. Lineage (GTDB taxonomy): Bacteria > Actinomycetota > Actinomycetes > Nanopelagicales > Nanopelagicaceae > Planktophila. The sequence continues at coordinate 35,672 of JBEAMT010000061.1, forward strand.
GAAAGCGCGGCAACTATTAAGAGAACAACATCTGCACCATGGGCGCGAGCTTCAT
>JBEAMT010000062.1:0-4441 GCA_041165825.1 Actinomycetota bacterium
GCTTTGGTACGCCCATCACCATCTGTTCTACGCGCTGCTGCGATGGCTGCAGTGCTGCTAATTGCTTACGGCACCAAGCGTGGTGCCGACTCATTACCAGCGCTTGGTTTTGCAATTGCACTTGTCGTAGTAGGTGATCCCTGGCAGGCACGAGATCCTGGTTTTGCACTCTCAGTTCTAGCAACCGCTGGGCTACTTCTATATGCCCCACGAGTTGTTAACTTCTTTTCGCGATTTGTTCCAAAAATTTTGGCGCAGGCCGCAGCGCCTCCCATTGCAGCGATGGTCTTCTGCGCACCAGTTATCGTCGCATTATCCGGTTTTCTATCTCCCGCATCACTCTTTGCAAATTTATTTGCAGCCCCGGCGGTTGCGCCCATAACTATTACTGGCTTCATTGCAGCACTTATTTCTCCCTTATTTCCACAGTTTTCTGTTCTGCTAATTTCCTGTGTTAAGCCACTTGCAATCTGGATCGCGTGGGTTGCCGATTGGGCGGCGGGCTTTCGCGTAGTTACCTTGCAAAAAGGCCTAGCTGGCTTTCTAGTTGTGACATTTGTAATTGCACTCTTTCTACTAGCGCCCAAGAGGATTGTTGCCAGCGTGATTGTTGTAATTCTGACTCTTACTTATTTACAACGTTTCCCAGCAGGGGATTGGCAAGTAGCAAATTGCGATATCGGGCAAGGAGATGGTGCAGCGATAAATCTGGGAAATAATCGCGCGATAGTTATAGACACTGGACCAGACCCTGAATTAATTGACCGTTGTTTAAAACAATTAGAGATTCGCGAGATACCGTTATTGATAATTACCCACGGCCATGCCGATCACATAGCGGGCTTGCCGGGCGTAACCAAGGGACGCAAGATTGGCCAGACTTGGTATCAAAACATTAAGCGCGGGGCGCGTGCGCAGTTAGAAAGTAACAAGGGTCTGGTTGAAATTGAAGTCTTGTGGCCAGATTCAGGAATTTATGATCCCAATAACTCAAGTATCGCGGTTCAAATTACGACGAAGGATTACACATTATTTGCGGGCGGGGATATGGAGCCACTTTCACAAAATATGATCGCTTCTACCACTCGTGCAGTTGATATCTATAAAGTCTGCCACCACGGTTCGGCATATCAAGATGAGATTTTTACTCGGGCGCTCTCCCCACAGGTTGCGATGATTAGCGTTGGCACAGGAAATAGTTATGGCCATCCGGCACCCGCAACCCTTGAACTATTGGCACAGGCAGGCGCTAAAGTACTGCGTACTGACAGAGATGGCGCGATCGCAATTGCCGCCCGCAACCATCGCCTTAAGGTTCGCACAAGTAAGTCGAAGTTAACTTTTCTTCGCTGGGAATAACCGAGAACAGAAAGGATGGGGATTTGAACTCCTTCTATCTCATCCTAGGCTCTGAAGTAGCGCTGGCTGATCGCGCGCTCTCAAAAATTTCTGCAGAGCTAAAGCAAGAGAAAGCCGAAATCACCACCATCTCTGCAGGAGATGCTTTGGTTGGCGATATCTCAGATGCCCTTTCGCCATCGCTATTTTCCGAACGCCGTGCGCTAATCATCAAAGATCTGCAAGATTTACCAGAAGAATCGCGGGATGAAATAATCCGTTACCTACCTGAACCTGATGTAACAACGACCGTTATCTTTGTTCATAAGGGTGGAGTTAAAGGTAAAGCGCTCCTTGATGCGATCAAGAAAGTTAAGCCCGAAATAATTGCTTGCGAGCCTTTAAAGAAAGATGCCGAGAAAGAGCAATTTGTAAAAGAGTTATTTTTAGATTCTGGACGTAAAGCATCTGCGGGTGCCGTAGCCGCACTTGTCGGCGCACTCGGCGGTGATATGCGCGAGTTACAACAAGCAGTTTCACAGATCGCACTCGATGCACCTGCCGGCGTAATTGATGAAAAGTACATAGATGAATTTCATCGAGGCCGCGTTGAAACAACTGGCTTCGATGTTGCTGATGCCACTATCGATGGCAACTTACCAACCGCGCTTATTTCATTGCGTAGCGCAATCGAAACCGGTACAGATCCAGTCATGGTGACCTCAGCGATTGCATCAGCACTTCGCAGCTTGGCAAAAGTTTCTGGTTCAGCAAGTGGTGCAAAATCCTTCGAACTAGCTGGACAACTTGGAATGGCGCCTTGGCAAATTGATAAAGCGCGCCGCCAATTGCAAGGTTGGACCCCGCGCGCACTTTCCAAGGCGGTGCAAGCGATCGCACTTGCAGATGCACAAGTAAAGGGCGCTGCAACTGATCCGATCTATGCCCTAGAAAAAGCCTTGGCAACTATTACCGCAGCACGGGCGGCACGCTAAGGCCTTCACGCTCGGATTTTGCCCCAATTTGAGCCTGCGCCCCCTGCGCTGATAACCTACGCATCTGCTTGGCAACCAAACGGGTTATCAAAGCTTTAGACGTTCGGAGTAATACACGTGGCAAATATCAAGTCGCAGATCAAGCGCGTTAAGACAAATAACAAGGCGCAGGCTCGCAACAAGTCTGTCTCTTCTTCTGTTAAGACCGCTGTTCGCAGATTCCGTGAAGCCGTTGTAAAGGGAGATGCTGCAGCAACTACTGCTGAACTCCGCGCCGCTTCAAAGGCTCTTGATGTTGCGGTATCAAAAGGCGTGGTTCACCGTAACACCGCTGCAAATAAGAAGTCATCAATGGCTAAGGCAGCTGCCAAAGCCGGCGCTCGCTAATTTTTAGCCAAAATCGAAACCAGAGTTAAGTTAGAGGTCGCATAAGTGCCTGCAATTCCAATTGCTAAGGCGCCGCAACCGGCAGCAACTAATCCCGCGCAGATCCGAAATTTCTGCATCATCGCCCATATCGATCACGGTAAATCAACGCTGGCAGACCGCATGCTTGGCATTACTGAAGTCGTTGAGGCGCGCAATATGCGTGCACAATATCTAGACCGCATGGATATCGAACGTGAACGCGGCATCACCATTAAATCGCAGGCAGTTCGTTTGCCATGGCGTAGCGGTATCGATGGCCAAGAATACGTTCTTAATATGATCGATACGCCCGGTCACGTTGACTTTACCTATGAAGTTTCGCGCTCGCTCGCAGCATGTGAAGGCGCCGTTCTGCTTGTTGATTGCGCACAAGGAATCGAAGCGCAGACGCTGGCCAACCTTTACTTAGCGATGGAAAACAATCTAACAATTATTCCTGTTCTAAATAAGATCGATCTACCAAATGCGCAGCCAGAAAAATTTGCAGCAGAGCTCGCTCGCTTGATCGGCTGCCAACCTGAAGATTGCTTACGTGTATCTGGAAAAACTGGCGATGGCGTTGCTGATCTGCTCGATCAGATCGTGGCACAAATTCCCGCACCAGTTGGCGATGCCAACGCGCCTGCGCGCGCACTTATCTTCGACTCTGTCTATGACTCATATCGCGGCGTAGTTACCTATGTTCGTGTTATCGATGGCCGCATCAACCCGCGCGAGCAAATCCAGATGTTCTCAACTGGTGTTCGACATGAAGCACTTGAAGTCGGAGTTATCTCACCAGAACCGCTGCCAAGTAAAGGTCTGGGTGTTGGTGAAGTAGGTTATTTAATTACCGGAGTAAAAGATGTTCGCCAGTCACGTGTTGGTGACACCGTAACTACTTACCAAAATCCAACTAAAACACCTTTGGCTGGCTATAAAGATCCTAAGCCGATGGTCTTCTCTGGTCTCTTCCCACTAGATGGCGCAGATTTCCCACTACTACGTGATGCTCTAGATAAGTTGCAGTTAAACGACGCTGCACTTGTCTATGAACCAGAGAGTTCTGCAGCCCTTGGCTTTGGTTTCCGCTGTGGCTTTCTTGGCCTGCTGCATATGGAGATCGTACGCGAACGCCTAGAACGTGAATCCGGAATCAGTTTGATTTCAACTGCTCCTAACGTGGTCTATCGCGTAACGCTTGAAGATGGCAAAGAATTTATAGTCACCAATCCATCAGAATTTCCTGATGGCAAGATCAACTCTGTCAAGGAGCCGATCGTAAAGTGCACCATCCTCGCGCCATCTGAATACATCGGCACCATTATGGAGCTATGCCAAGAACGTCGCGGCACGATGCAAGGTATGGATTACATCTCTGAAGATCGCGTAGAAATTCGCTACACCTTACCCCTTGCCGAAATCGTCTTTGACTTCTTCGATCAACTAAAGAGCCGCACCAAGGGTTATGCCTCACTTGATTATGAAGAACTCGGTGATGAAGAAGGTAATCTCGTCAAGGTCGATATCTTGCTACAAGGCGAAGCAGTCGATGCTTTCAGCGCAATTGTTCACCGCGATAAGGCTTACTCATATGGAGTGATGATGACCGGCAAACTTCGCGAGTTAATCCCGCGCCAGCAGTTCGAAGTTCCTATTCAAGCCGCCATTGGCTCACGCATCATTGCGCGCGAGAGCAT
>JBEAMT010000063.1:0-15106 GCA_041165825.1 Actinomycetota bacterium
AGGAATTCGTGGATACCATCGAAGCCGCCTTCGCGGCCAAGACCGGATTGTTTTACTCCACCAAATGGCGCAGCAGGATCTGAAATCATGCCGCGGTTGATGGCAACCATTCCGGATTCAAGTGCTTCAGAGATCCGAATCGCGCGTTTTAGATCTTCAGAATAGACGTAGCTAATTAGACCGAAATCAGTGCTATTCGCGATTTCAATCGCCTCAGCATCGGTATCGAAGATAACTACTGGCGCAACTGGCCCAAACACTTCATGTTTGAGAATTTCAGCCTGCTTATCTACTTCTAGAACTGTTGCAGGATAGAAAGCGCCCGGGCCATCAGGTGTCTTGCCACCAGTTAATACCTTTGCGCCAGCTTTGATTGAGTTATCGACTAAGTCTGCAATCTTGTTGCGCTCTTTAACTGAAACGCTCGCGCCGAGTTGTACACCGGCATCACGACCGCGACCCATTACAAATGCGCTCATTGCAGCGGCAAACTTTTCGGTGAATTCTTTTGCAACCGGACGTTGTACATAAATTCGATTTGCCGCGGTGCAGGCTGCGCCACCATTGCGCATCTTGGCAAGCATTAAACCTTTAACTGCTTCATCAATATTGGCATCATCCATAACAACAAACGGTGCATTTCCGCCGAGTTCCATTGAGCAACGAATAACGTTGTCTGCGGCTTCTTTTAGAATGATTCGACCAACTTCAGTTGAGCCAGTAAATGAAAGATTTTTAACACGTGGATCATGCAACATCTTGGCGATCGCAGGACCTGTTGGTGTTGGAAGAATTAAATTTACAACACCCTTTGGAACGCCAGCTCGATCGAGAATGTCTACGATGGCGAGGGCGGTAAGTGGTGTTTCACCAGCTGGCTTTAAAATCATTGTGCAACCTGCAGCAATCGCTGGACCAATTTTGCGAGTAGCCATGCCGGCTGGGAAGTTCCAAGGTGTAATTAAAAGTGAGAGACCAACTGGCTGGTGAGTTACGAGAATTCGCTTATCTCCACTTGGAGACTTACGGAAATCTCCGGCGATGCGAACCGCTTCTTCTGAGAACCACCGGAAAAATTCGGCAGCATAGGCAACTTCGCCTTTTGCATCGGTAATTGCTTTGCCGTTCTCTTTCGAAATTAACTCTGCTAAATAATCTGCTTCTTGAATCATCAACTCAAATGCTTTGCGGAGCATCTCTGCGCGCACACGGGGAGCGGTCTTGGCCCAAGCAGGTGCGGCGCGGTGGGCGGCGGTTAGGGCAGCCTCAATTTCGGCGTCTCCTGCAGTGGCTACCTTGGCAATTACTGAGCCATCACTGGGATCAGTTACATCTAAAGTGCCATTTCCATCTACCCATTGACCATCTATATATAACTGAGTGCGCATAAGATGAGCATACTAAAAAGGTAATTGGACGCGCCAGCCGCGGTAACTGCAAGGAGTTTGAAGTGCCAAAGTCGTGGACAGATGGTGCGCCGCAGCCCGTTGCTCTTCAGGAAACAGCACATGTAAAAGATCCGCTTAACTACAAAATCAAGCGTCGTATTCTCGGTAACGCCCTTAACCGTCATTCACTTGGCCATCAACGTTTATCTAAACGCTACGCGCTGGGAATTCTTTCTTCTGACTGTATTTCCTCTTCAGCTTATGGTACGGAACAGATTCTTATTGCACTTTTGCCAGCTTTTGGTTTGGCTGCTTTTGCAATTTTGATGCCAATGACGGCAGTTGTCTTGGCGATTCTTTTAATTATTACTCTTTCTTATCGAAATGTAATTGATGTTTACACAAAAACTGGCGGCGCCTACATTGTCTCGCGCGATAATTTTGGACCCGTCGTGGCACAGATTGCTGCGGTTGCGTTAATTCTTGATTACGTTGTAACGGTTGCAATTCAATCCGCTGCAGGAGTCGCGGCAATTATTTCAACCTTCCCGTCACTTGCACCTTGGAAGATCCCCATGATCTTGTTGGTGATTACATTTCTTACTTACGGAAATCTACGCGGTGTTAAAGAAGCTGGAAAAGCTTTCGCCTTTCCAACTTACTTCTTCGTCGGATGTATGTTGATAGTTTTCGGAATGGGTTTTTGGCGTCTTTTTAACGGCACACTTCCAGTGCTTGCCACTGATCTTCCTGGCGCAGTAGAAGTAGGACAAGAACAAGGGCTGCTAACTGCTGCAGCGATATTTATCTTGCTTCGTGCATTTGCAAATGGTGGCTCTTCACTTACTGGTTTAGAAGCAATATCAGATGGGGTTGCGCTTTTTAAGACTCCAGAGCACGTAAATGCCAAGCGCACCTTAGTGATCATGAGTTGTATTTTGGGAACACTTGTTCTTGGCGTTTCTTACTTTGCACACCATATTCAAGCGATGCCTTACGAATCAGGAACTCCTACTGTCATATCCCAAATCGCAAAGGCAGCAGTTGGTGGTGGAGCATTTGGTGGCTTTATGTTCGTAATGGTTCAGCTTGCAACGATGTTAATTCTCTTTGCGGGCGCAAACACCACCTACAGCGCCTTCCCGCTTCTCTGCAACTTTGTTGCTACCGATGGCTATCTTCCTCGTCAATTAACTAAGCGTGGCCACCGACTAGCGTTCTCAAACGGAATTTTATTACTTGCAGGTGGCGGTATTTTCTTAGTCCTTATTACTGGTGGTTCAGTTGAACACCTGGTTGCTTTCTATGCTCTCGGTGTATTTACTGGCTTTGCGCTGGCTGGCTTTGGTATGACTAAACATTCGTTACGTGTAAAGCCAGATGGCTGGAGAGTAAAAGTTGTGATCAATGCATTGGCCGGAACCGTTTCGCTGATCATCGTGATTATCTTCTCTGTCGTGAAATTTACTCAAGGAGCATGGCTAGTTCTTTTGGTAGCTCCGATCATGGTTGTTTCCTTCTTGCGCCTGCGTCGTCAATACACTCGCGAGCAAGAGGCGCTATTAGTTAGAACAGAGCAAGAGCGCGCTACAACGATTGTTCGCCACAACGTTACAGTCCTAGTTGATAACGTGGATCTTGCAACTGTCGGTGCTGTTCGCTACGCGCGTAGCCTTAAGCCACGTAATTTGAGCGCTGTACACTTTGTAATTGATGATCGTCGCGCTGAAGAAATCAAAGCGGCTTGGGCTAAATCAGACGCGCTGGATGACGTAACTCTGGAATTAATTGATTGTCCTGATCGACGTTTGGCTAACGCAGCCTTGGATTACGCAATTCGCATGACTGATAAACAAGATGTTGAATTAACTTTGCTTCTTCCCCGTCGATCTTACTCTGGCTTCCTTGGTCGTTTTCTACATGATCAGACTGCAGAAGAAATTGCTGCACCAATTTCACAACTTCAAAGAGTCGTTGCAACAATTGTGCCTTTCGACGTAGATCGAATCACATCGGCCTCAAAGTTAAGCGTTGCTCAAAAAAGTGAAGTTAAACCAGTTGCATCATCTGTTCCACAATTTAAGCCCGTTAAAGATGTGATTAAGAGCGTTGAACCAATGAGCCATTACGCCGAGAATATGACCCCGATTGGCGAAATTAAGTGGCGCAATAGAGCTCACGTTCAGGGCCGTGTCACAGCAATTAAAAATGCCCCGCGTGGGTCTGCACCAATTCTGCAAGTAGAGGTCTGGGATCAGACAGGTGGAGTCACCCTGCAATTCTTAGGCCGTCGCGAAATTGCCGGCCTAGAAGTCGGTTCGCAGATACGTGCTGAAGGCATGGTTGGTGAAGAAGAAGGTGTTCTAACGATCTTGAATCCATCGTACGAACTTCTTGTTTAGCGCTGTCCCTCAAAGAAAGTGCGTAGCAATTCTGCGCATTCACTTTCGCAGACTCCAGAAGTGACCTCTAATTTATAAAGCGACCGCGGATCGCGAATGACATCCCAAACCGAGCCAACTGCGCCGCCTTTTTCATCCCAAGCGCCAAATATCAAATGAGAAATTCTGGATTGTGCAATCGCTCCAGCGCACATTGGACAAGGTTCCAAAGTTACAACGAGAGTGCACCCGTCTAATCTTGAATTCTGTAGGCGTTTAGTTGCCTTGCGAATCGCAACTATTTCAGCGTGCGCTGTTGGGTCGTTATTGGCTTCGCGTTCATTAAAGCCTGAGCCGATAATAACTCCATCTTTATTTATGATTAATGCACCTACCGGAACATCTCCTGTATTGGTTGCTTTTCGAGCGATTGCAATCGCTGATTGCATTAGCGATTCAGGTGTTTGAGATGAAATTCTTATAACTCCAATAACTCAGCAAACTGATCTGCAAAACCTAGGCGACTCGCAATTGCTTCGAGTTGCTCGTCAGGGAAAAGTTCAGCATCGTCGCAAAGTGCAGATAACTCCATTGAATTAACGCCAAGATCTGCCAATATTTCTAGATGTCCAACCGGAAGTGGTTCATCATCTTCCTCCGGAGAATCAAGATCACATAGCTCTAAGAACTCTGCAGCAACTTCGTAATCAAGTGCGCAAGTTACATCACTTAAAAACATACTTATGTGCGAACCTAAAACACGAATCAGCATAAAAAATTCTTCATCGATTGCTAAAAGTGCAATTGCTCCACCATTTGTTTGCTGTGCTTTGAGGCGATCAATAATGTGCGGTAAGTCATGTGCGTCAGGTAACAAAGCAAGATTCCAACGACCTTCTTCGTGCCAGGCAGCGACGGCGATATCAACTTCGTTTGCCGCGACAACCCCGTCACCACTTGCGCCGTAATTTGCATCACTCACATCGGACATATTGGCACTCATTGGGCTAGATGAAAACCCCTGTAAGGTAGGTGCTATGAAAGTTCATGTCGCCAACCACCCGCTTATCACTCATAAGTTGACCGTTCTACGCGATGAAAGAACCGATTCCCCAACTTTTCGCAACTTGGTTGAAGAGCTCGTGACCTTGCTCGCCTACGAGGCGACTCGCGAAGTCAGAACTGAAAAAGTTTCAATTAAGACTCCAGTAACGCAGACGACTGGATTAAAGCTCTCCGACCCACGTCCCGTTGTTGTTCCAATCTTGCGTGCTGGTCTTGGAATGCTCGAAGGTATGACTCGCTTGATTCCTACAGCTGAAGTTGGATTCTTGGGAATGGTCCGTGATGAGAAAACATTGCAGGCCAGCACATATGCAAATCGCCTTCCTGAAAATCTAGCAGGACGCCAGTGCTTCGTTCTGGATCCAATGTTGGCAACCGGCGGAACTTTAGTGGCAGCAATTAATTTTCTAATTGAACGCGGAGCTGATGACATCACTGCAATCTGCATTCTCTCTGCCCCTGAAGGAATTAAAATCTTAGAAGATACTTTCGCTAAATCAGGTGTTCCAATTACTCTCGTAACTGCTGCACTAGATGAAAAATTAAACGAGCATGGTTACATAGTTCCAGGACTCGGCGATGCCGGTGATCGTCTGTACGGTGTCGTTTAAATGGCATCAACTTCCCCAGGATACGGAATCACAATTCGTGTCGAAGGATCTCCGGATCTACAACCAGTTGCACTTATAACTGCAACGATAACGGGCGCCGGCGCAACTATTACAGCCCTTGACGTTGTCGAATCTCTACTTGAAAAAGTTGTAATCGATGTAACTTGTGACACGATTGATGCTGATCACGCACAAGAAATTAATTTGGCGCTGACTGCGCACAAAGGTCTGACGGTTCGCAAAGTAAGCGACCGCACCTTCTTGCTTCACCTTGGTGGAAAGTTGGAAGTGCAATCCAAAGTTCCACTTAAAACACGCGATGATCTATCGCGCGCCTATACCCCCGGCGTGGCTCGTATTTGTCAGGCAATAGTTGATGATCCGGCTGATGTCCGGCGCTTAACTATGAAGCGCAATACGGTTGCCGTCGTAACCGATGGTTCCGCAGTACTCGGACTTGGAAATATTGGACCAGCTGCAGCGTTGCCGGTAATGGAGGGAAAAGCGGCGCTTTTTAAGCGCTTCGCCGATGTTGATGCTTGGCCTGTCTGTCTTGATACACAAGATGTCGATGAGATTGTTCGCACTGTTCAATTGATTGCACCTGTCTACGGTGGAATCAACCTGGAAGATATTTCTGCGCCGCGCTGTTTTGAGATCGAGGCACGTTTACGAGAATTGTTAGATATACCGGTATTTCATGATGATCAACATGGCACTGCAATCGTCGTTCTTGCTGCACTTACCAACTCTTTAAAGTTAGTACACAAGAAATTAAGTGATATAACGATTGTTATGAGCGGTGCTGGCGCCGCCGGAACTGCTATCGCACGGTTATTAACCAAGAGCGGTGCCAAAAAAATAATCGCATTTGATAAAGATGGCTGCGTTTCACCTGGATTCTCAGGCAAAATTTCTGACGCTATGAAAGGAGCTGATGTCTTTATCGGTGTTAGCGCGCCAAATGTCTTAACTGAAGCCGATGTGGCTGGCATGGCGAAGGGTTCTATTGTATTTGCACTGGCTAATCCAGATCCTGAGATTGATCCAGTTATTGCTCGAAAGTATGCAACAGTTGTGGCAACCGGACGAAGCGATCAGCCAAATCAAATTAACAACGTGCTTGCCTTCCCTGGAATCTTCCGTGGATTGCTAGATGCACATGCGCACAAGATCACCGATGAACTTCTCATCGCAGCAGCTGAAGCAATCGCCTCATGCGTCTCTGAATCCCAACTAAATGCATCTTTTATTGTTCCCAGTGTTTTCGACTCCCAGGTCGTAACAAAGGTAGCGACGGCAGTTAAAAAGAGCGTATAAATGGAGATTGCGGCCTCTTTTGACACACAACTCTCATCGCTAGCACCATTTATCTTCTACATAGTAGTTGCCGGAATCGTATTTATTGAAACCGGCCTGCTCTTTGGTTTCTTCTTACCAGGAGATTCGATTCTCTTCAGCGCCGGCATTGTTGCCGCCGTACATGGAAATATAAATATTGTAATTCTCATAACTGCAATTTTTCTTGCAGCCTTTTTCGGTGATCAAGTCGGTTTTGTAATTGGGCGCGTGGTAGGCCGTCCCTATCTGGATAAAAGTAAATCCGTTCGTGTTCAAAAAATGATTAAGAACGCTGAAGTTTTCTATGAACGAACTGGCTGGTGGGCAGTTGTTGCGGCTCGATTCTTCCCGTGGATTCGCACATTTGTTCCACCAATTGCAGGTGTAGCAAAGATGAATTACTACAGTTTTCTTTCAGCAAATGTAATCGGCGCCTTATTATGGGGCGTTGGAGTCACATTGGCTGGTTACTACGCCGCTTCAATCCCTTGGGTAAAGAATTTTTCCTACGCTATTGCCGCGTTCTTTATCGGCGCTTCAATAATCTCCGCTTTTGTGAATTACCGACGCCACCGACAACCACGCCCAGATAAGTCATAAAAATTCCTGTAACTAGGTAAGCGCTTACTTGGACTCCTTCCGTCGGTGAGTAAAGATCGATAAGTAGAGATCCAACAAGCTGCCCACCTACGCTGATCAGCGTAAAAGTCAAAACTCCTAAATGTTGAACAATTGTTGAAGTAAATGCAATATAAATAACTCCAATTGTTCCACCCATATACATCCACCATGGGCCAGATGGAAGTGCTTCAATTTCAATTTGAGTTAAAAGCGCTGCAATCAGTAGAAATATCAAAAGGAATGTTGTTCCCATAATAAAATTGAGTAGTGAAGTTGCGAAACTTTGCTGTGTGCTTTCATTAATCTGACCATTTAAGGCCCGTTGAACGCCAACGATCGCCCCTGCGAAAACGCCGAAGAAAACGGCAAAAAGCGAGAGATTTTTCGCATCGATTCGATCTAATACCGATACCAGTACTGCAAATACCGTTACGAATGCTGCCATAACCCGACGCTTTGTAATCGCTTTCTTTCCACCTCCGGTTAATCCAATGCGATCAACGAATAATGAAGCTGCGGTCTGTCCTGCAATAGATGCCACTGAATAAATTGCGACACCGACTATTGGCACCACTTGAGTTTGAAATGCAACAAAACTACCTCCGAGCATTCCTGCAAAGAGGGTCCAGACTGGAATCTCCTTCTTTGATACGGCGCTTTTAAGATTACGGATTCCTTGCTTTATTGCAGGATTAAATGCAGCAATTAACGAAATAACAATTAGTCCAGATCCAAATGAAACTAAAGCCGCTTCAATTGGGTTTCCCATTCGATGCGACAACTCACCATTTGCGCGCGCTTGCAACGCAATCATCACACCTGAGATTGCCGCCAAAAAATTTAGGCGGGGATTACTTTTATTCACTACTTATGGGTGCCGGCAAATTCACGCTTATCTGCGATCCAATCCATTAACGCAAAGAGAACGCCAGAGATCACAAATGTTAGGTGAATTGCTATTCGCCAGATTGTGCCCTCGCCAACTTCGGCTTTGCCAGCCAATTCGATGAAATCTTTTAAAAGTTCGATTACTGAAATGGCGACTAGCGATCCAATTAACTTAATTTTTAGCCCACTGAAATCAATTGTTCCCATCCAGTGTGGGCGATCTTTTGATTCAGTTGCAATATCGATTCGAGAGACAAAATTCTCGTAACCGGCGAAGATAACCATCAAGATCAAGTTGGCGAGGAGTGTTAAATCAAGTAGTGCTAAGAGCGCCAAAGTAAATTCGGCGGCATTCATATCGGCGGTCTTCTCTGCAAGGTGCCAGAATTCAATAATAAAGCGGTAAGCCAAAAGCGCTAGAGCACCCACTAGGCCAAGATAAAGAGGGGCAAGTAAGAAACGACTGCGAAAGAGAACGGCTTCTACACCATTAGATATACGGCTCATAACTATATTTTAACTCAAAGCCCTAGCCCAAGGGTAATTTCCAACCATTCTTCTTCGCGAGTGTTCAATTCTGCACGTTGTATTTCCAAGTCAGCGCTGATTCTTATCAATTCTGCCGGGTCGAACGCCGCACTTTCTTGAGCGCTTTCAAGTTCAGCGATTTTCTCTTTTGACTTAAGAATTTGTCTTTCAACGCGAACCAAATCCTTTTTTAGTTGACGAACCTCAGCAGCTGAAGACTGAGATTTATCTTTTGAAACTTCTGCGGGTTTTTGTATAGCTTGAGCACGTTGTTCTAGGTATTGGTCAACCCCACGTGGAAGATCTCTTAGCTCTTCATCTCCTAGTAGACCTACAAATCGATCACATACTCGCTCTAAGAAATACCTATCGTGCGAGATTACAACAAGGGTTCCGCCGTAGCTATCTAATAGATCTTCGAGTTCTGTTAAAGTTTCAATATCAAAATCATTTGTTGGCTCATCAAGTAATAAAACATTTGGTGAATCCATTAGTAGACGTGTTAACTGTAACCGGCGCTTTTCTCCGCCAGATAGATCGCCAACAGGTGTCCATTGAGAGTCTTTATCAAATCCCAGGCGCTCACAAAGTTGCGATGCTGAAAGCGATTTGCCATTTCCAAGTTCGATATGTGCGGCAACTTTTTCTACCGCTTCTAGAACACGCCATGTTGGATTTAACTCATCTAGATGCTGAGTCAAAAAAGCTGCCTTTACAGTCACTCCAGTTACGAGTTTTCCGGCATATGGTGGAATTTCTCCAGCCAACGTGCGCATTAAGGTGGTTTTTCCAGCGCCATTTACTCCAACAATTCCAATGCGATCACCCGGGCCAACGTTCCAGTAAAGATCATCAATCAGCTCTTTCTCACCAGCGCGAATTTGCACATGATGCGCTTCATAAACTGTGTTGCCTAATCGGTTACGTGCAAACTTCAAGAGTTCACCTTGATCGCGGGGTGCTGGCTCTTCAGCAATCAAAACGTTTGCGGCATCAACTCTAAACTTTGGTTTTGTCGTTCGCGCAGGAGCACCGCGACGCAGCCACGCCAACTCTTTGCGAATCAAGTTGTTGCGACGAGCATCCATCGCACTTGCTTGTCGTGAACGCTCTGCCTTAGCCAAGACGAATGCGGAGTAACCTCCGTCATACTCTTCCACTTTTCCATCAACCACTTCCCAGGTTCGATCCGTAACTGCATCTAGAAACCAACGATCGTGAGTAATAACCAAGACTGCTAAATTTTTACGGTTACTTAAGTGCTTGGCTAACCATGCAACGCCTTCAACATCAAGATGGTTGGTTGGCTCATCTAGCAAAATTAGATCGAGGTCATCAATTAACAGCTTGGCTAAACCAACCCGGCGTTTTTCACCACCAGAGAGTGTTGCAAATTTTCTTTCAAATAAGTGATCATCAAATCCGCCGAATAGCCCAGTGAATACTTCACGGATTCCAGAATCACTCGCCCATTCGTGTTTTGCTTTGTTGCCAATTACTACATCACCAACTGTTGAATGGGGATCCGCTTTATCTACTTGGGAAAGTAAGCCGATTTTCACGCTATTGGCTTTTGTTACGCGGCCTTGATCTGGTTGCTCGACTGCAGCAATTATTTTCATTAACGTGCTTTTACCCGAACCGTTGCGACCAACTATTCCAATTCGATCACCTTCAGAAACTCCGAGTGAAACTCTTTCTAGCAGCGCTCTGATATCAAAGGCCTTTGAGACCTCTTCAATATTGACAAGATTGCGCGCCACGATGGGAGAGCGTACCTTTCAACTATGAAAGCCACCGACCGCCAATTTGCTATCGATCTAGATTCGCGCGATCCATTAGCCCGCTTCCGTTCACAATTTGTGATCAACGATCCAAATATCTGTTATTTAGACGGTAATTCACTCGGTCGATTGCCGCTCTCAACTATTGAGGCAGTAAATACCTTTATGCGAGATGAGTGGGGTCCAGAAGTTGTTACGGGTTGGGGCCACTGGGTCGATGAGGCGCAACCGACTGGTGATCTTATTGGCCGTGCAACTCTCGGTGCAGCAGCAGGTCAAGTACTAGCTTGCGATACAACCTCCGTTAATTTCTATCAATTAGCCCTAGCTGCAATTAACGCTCGCCCAGGGCGCAAAACCATAATCACCGATGCTGCGAACTTTCCAACAGATCGCTACATACTTGAAGGGATTGCAAAGCAGTTTGATCTCAAATTAGTCATTATCGATAACGAAACTCCGGGTAAGGCGGAGAATGAACGGATAACTCCAGAAATCTTGGTGCCGTACTTAAGTGATGATGTAGCTCTTGTAACTCTAGAAGTCATTCAATATAGATCAGGTGCACGCAATGACATCAAATCCTTGACTGATTTAGTTCGCAAGCACGGTGCATTTATGTTGTGGGATGCCAGCCATGCTGTTGGCGCAATAGAAATGGATTTTGATAAAAATGGCGTTGATATCGCAGTTGGCTGCACATATAAATATGGAAACTCAGGACCTGGTTCTCCCGCTTGGCTTTATGTAAATAAGAAAGTACAAGCCGAATTACAGGTTCCAATTCAAGGCTGGTTCTCGCAAGGCGATCAATTCGCCATGGGCCCAAAATTTGAAAAGGCTGAGGGTATTCGCGGATTCCAAATCGCAAGTCCTTCTCTCATTGGATTACGTTGTATCAAGAGCGCATTCACCATGATTGAAGAAGCTGGAATTGGGGCGATCTCTGAGAAAGCCGCAATTGGTACCGAGATGATGATTCAACTTTATGATGCCTGGCTAGCAGATTTAGGTTTTACTCTTCTCACATCCAGAAATCCGCAAGAACGCGGTGGCCATATTTCACTTGGCCATCCCGATGCGGCACGCATTTGTGTTGCGCTACGCGAGTTTGCAGATGTAATCCCTGATTACCGAACACCAGATTCAATTCGATTGGCAATTGCACCACTGCCAACTTCTTACGTTGAAGTTTGGGATGGATTCGCGCGAATCCGCGACCTAGTCTCCTCTCGCCAATACGAAAAAATTAAAACTACTGATTCGCGTGTGACATGAGTAAAGATTCTTTCGATTCGGCGCTTACGTACTCGTCTTACCTCGCAGTTGATGAGTTACTGAAACTACAGAGACCTCTCTCTAAAAGTACGGAGACTGATGGTCCAGAGCACGATGAGATGCTCTTTATAATCATTCATCAGAGTTACGAACTCTGGTTTAAGCAATTGATTCATGAATTTAACGCTGCTTCTCGTTCACTTCAATCTGGAGATACCCACCGATCGTTGGCAATTCTTGGTCGAATTCGAACAATTTTAAAGGTCTGCGTAACCCAGGTAGATATTTTAGAAACGATGACTCCTCTGCAATTTAACGCCTTCCGCGGATATCTCTCTTCTTCAAGCGGATTTCAATCCGCTCAGTTTAGAAAAGTTGAAGCGCTCTTGGGCCGTAGAGATTCGAAGATCGCTTCACATCTTCCATTAGATGTGCAAAAAGAGATCGCCGAACTTTCATCACAGAATTCGATCTGGGATTCAACTCTTGCTTACCTAGCAAAACGCGGTCATAAGATCCCTAACGAAATTCTCAATCGCGATAAATCAATTCATTACCAATCTGATCCGCGAGTTCTTGAAGCCCTTCTTGAAGTACACCGAAACGATCCCGAATCCGCGATGGTTTGTGAGCGCTTAGTAGACATCGATGAAGGACTTCAAGAATGGCGCTATCGCCACGTAAAAATGGTAGAACGCACGATTGGCCACAAAGCGGGCACGGGTGGTTCAGATGGCGTTAAGTATTTAGCAAGCACCTTATTTAATCCGGTCTTTAAAGATCTCTGGGAGATCCGTTCTCAGTTCTAGAGAAAGTCTTTCTTAAAATCTGCCTGTTAAATGCAGATAAAGAATCACGATGATAGAAAAAACTGCAAAGGCTGCAATTAAAGCAAACTGTGCCCATTTCGGAATTCCTGCTTTATCCGCGGCCTTCTGCGCATAAGTTCTTGTATGAACCATTACTCGTGCTGCCCACGCAAATTCGGTGGCCAAGATTCCAAGTCCGGCAAGAACAATTAAAAATCCGGGGCCAGGTCCTACAAGTGCTATAGCTCCTAAGACCGTAATCAAGCCACCAATTAGACCAATAATAATTCGCCAAACAAGGCGGCCCACAGGTGTCTTCTTAAACCAAGTTCTGATTTTCATTTTTTGCCAAAAGCCTCAGTTCTTTCTCCATATGCAACTCTTGCAATTTCTTCACGGCGCTTTTTATAACTATCTGAAGCTCCACTGATCAAATGCTCAAATCTCCTATTACTTTTAATTAGCGGCTGGAGTTCCTTAGCGGTGCTTTGATCTCCCCAAATTGGTAGCTCTTCACGAGTTACCTGAACAATATTATGTGGACGTAGTTTTCGATACACAAGTGCCAGCCTGCGCAGACCAAGATATGCAATATGCCGCAAGCCACGATTTAAATGTTCTTGAATATTTAAGCGGATAAAAGTGGTTCGAGAAGGCCGCACGGGTTCTTTGGCAGTTGCTAACTCATGCAAAATCTTTGCTATCTCTGCGCCTCCAGTTGTATCTGGAAGTTCTGCACATTTAGCTGCTAATTGCGCGCGCACTTGTGGGTTCTGTAGTTCACGAACCTTGGCAGAGATATCTGCTAAATCAGCTTGGTTAGCACGTAGCGCGAAACCAAAATCATGGCACCAACGGGCTCGCGCATCTTGATCATCAGTCCCGCGAATATTTGAGACGAACACAGTAGGTACAAGCGCCGGAAGAAGTTCGTGAACGCCGTTATATCCAGTTGCGCATACGCTGGCATCGAAGGCGTGAAGGACTTTAGCGAGCGGAAAGTATCTGATGACTCGAATATCGAGACCATCCGGAGCCAGAGATTTCCCATCTTTATCAAGTGGTTGCTTGGTAAGGATTACTTGCAAATCTTTCCAGCCCAGTAAGCCAGAGAGGGCGGCGGTCATCTTCTCGTTTACATCACTATCGCCGGTTCCTAATTGAACTAAAACTGCTGGACGATTTAGATCTAGACCAAGAATCTGACGTGCCTCATCGCGGCTAAATGCAGTCTTCTTATCAAATAGCGAAACAGGAGAAGTTAGTGTTGCATCTTTACGAGTTGCGGTTGGCCCAAAATCGTATGCGCGCGCAATATCACCTGGCTCAACGATGTGATCCATCATTTTCGACTGCAAACCTAATACAAATCTCTGCGGTTTCTTCTGCCAAAGACCGCGGCGAACCCAAACTAAAGAAAGTTTTGGGTGACTAAACTTTGCAGCAATAACACCTGGGTAAGGAACAACTCCATCAAAAGATAAAACTCTTGCACCAGTCTCATCAACTAGCGCGAGTAAACGATCGCGTAAGTAAATATCCCAGTTGTCGCGCGTCATCCACATTCGATCTTTTCCTGGAAGGTATTCACAACGTATTCCCATAAAGTCTGGAACTTCAGCGATTCCACCAGCCATCGAAACAATAATTGGATTAGCAATTTCTTTTAGTGAATACGCAATCGCGGATGCACGAGCTAAATGGCCCATTCCTACGCCATTGCTTGTTGCAAGAATTATTGTTGGTTTTTCCATAACGTCCTAAAGTTTATGAGAAACGCCCGAACTTCTCGCATAAAAAGGCCTAGGGGTTGCAACTTTTTTTAACTTCGGAGATACTTACCCCACATTCGAAAGAATGAAAGGATCGGGAGAGTACTTCTCAAACGAGTTTCTAAATCAGAAACCTTTGCCGTACAGCTTTACAATGATTACACAATCGCATCACGCGCAGACTTTTAGATCAGTTCCAGCAACATCAACGCCAATTTCGCCTGAGAAAGTAGCCTCTTTACTGGCCTCAGAGTGGGAGTTATTCACTAAGAACACCAAGGGGTCTGCGGTTGAGAGCGAACGCTCACATAAATCCCTACCTCTAGGCGTCACTTCAAGTTTCCAACACTGGGATCCATATCCGATCTCGATCGTCTCTGCCAAGGGCGCATGGATGACCGATGTTGATGGTCGCCAACTGCTAGACCTTTCGATGGGCTTCGGCGCAATGCTCGCCGGCCACTTGAATCCAGCAGTAGTTGAAGAAGCAAAGGCTGCACTCGATACCGGAATGCTTTTTGTAACTCCTTCTCCAATTTCAACAGATGCTGCAGAGCGTCTATGTCGCCGCTTTGGAATAGATCAGGTTCGTTTCACAAACTCTGGAACAGAATCAACGATGTATGCAGTGCGTGTTGCG
>JBEAMT010000064.1:0-48238 GCA_041165825.1 Actinomycetota bacterium
CCGATCCAAGATAGCGATGCGAGAGCAACTACACCCACAGAAAGTGATGTAATAACCTTTATTGCTCGCGTCGATTTCACATACGAACTCTACTTGGGCGATAGCGTAGAGGGGTTATGTCGACATCTATGGGCGAGTTATCTGTCTCACCAGCGGTTAGCGTGATCCTTCCCGTCTTGAATGAAGAAGCGCATTTAGAAGAATCAATACTGGCAATCCTGGCCCAAGATTTTCGCGGTCTCTTTGAAGTAATTCTTGCGCTAGGCCCATCGCAAGACCGAACAGATGAGATTGCAAAGTCACTTGCAGCCAGAGATTCTCGCGTTAAATTGGTAGCGAACCCAACTGGAAAAACGGCTGCCGGACTAAATTTAGCGGTGGCAACTTCCACTCACCCGATAGTAGTTCGTGTAGATGGCCATGCAAAAATCCCACAGAACTATTTGAGCCTTGCAGTAGAGATTCTTGAGAAAACCGGTGCGGTGAATGTTGGTGGAGTAATGGCTGCTGAAGGCGTTAGTAATTTTGAAAAGGCGGTTGCTCGTGCAATGCGCAGCCCACTGGGAGTTGGCGCATCACGTTTTCACACTGGCGGTGAAGCTGGAGAAGTAGACACCGTTTATCTGGGAGCGTTTAAGCGAGAGGCAATTCTGCAAGCTGGCGGATTTGATGAGAGATATACCCGTGCCCAAGATTGGGAGTTAAATTATCGCCTGCGCAAAAATGGCGGATTGATTTATTTCGACCCAAGACTTCAAGTTACTTATCGCCCGCGCCCAAATTTAAGAAAGTTAGCGAAGCAATATTTTCAGTATGGAACTTGGCGAAGAGTCGTATCGCGCAGTCATAGCGGAACAATTAACCTGCGTTACTTAGCACCACCTGTAACATTACTTGGGTGCGTGATCTCATTACTTGCCGGATCGTTCATTCATCCGATCCTCTATATTCCGCTGGCGGTTTATGGGCTTTTCGTTGCAGCATCTGCGGTGCTGATTTCGCGCTCCGTTCGAGAATTGATTTCACTTTTTGCGATTATTCCAACAATGCATTTTGCTTGGGGTGCGGGGTTCATCACCTCTACTAAAGCGCTGCGGTAGCCTTTACCTATATGAGCGCTCCCGTAACTGTTTACGAACCCTTTCGTGCTGGCTTGCCACCACTGGGTTCATACCTGCGCTCACTTTGGTCGCGTCGGTCATTTATTTCAGAATTTTCACGTTCTGAACTTCGAGAACAAAACTATGGCTCAGTATTTGGTCAACTCTGGTTGGTACTAAATCCGCTTCTACTTTCAGGTGTCTATTTTCTCTTGGTCTACATCATCGGGGGGCAAAGTGATGCAACTCGGTATGGCCACTTAACTGCCAGCCTTTTCCTTTTTTATTTAATCAGTAATAGTTTAAGTGGTGGCGTCAAATCAATTACGGCGGGACAGCGTTTAATTTTAAACACCGCTTTTCCAAGAGTAATGCTGCCTATTTCTGCAACCGTAATTGCCTTATTTAAATTCATTCCTACGCTATTTGTTTTCTTTGTAATGCGCAGCCTTTTGGGCTTGGAATACTCGTGGAATATGTTCTGGGCGATCCCGGTAATGCTTATCGCTTTGATTATGGGTCTCGGGATGGCGATCTTGATCTCATGCATCAACGTTTATTTCCGAGATATCGCAAGTTTCCTGCCATATATGACCCGTAGTCTTCTCTATTTATCACCAATTCTTTATCAGGCAAGTGATCTTTCAGAACAGCTTCGCCGTTTTGAAATAGTCAATCCGATTTTCTATTTACTTGATGCTTGGTCGCAAGTAATGGTTTATGCCCAAGCGCCAGATCTATTCTCATTACTACACGCACTTGCTTGGGCGTTTTCTATCTTCTCAATCGGAACTTATTTCTTCTTATCTAGGGAGCGTGATTTCGCTGTCCGCCTCTAATTCACAGAATTCAATTCATCCAAAACATGGCCTTGCGGTCTCGGTCAAGAATGTAGGGCTTACCTACAAAACTTCAATTGTAAAAAGGCCAACACTCAAGGCGCGCCTGAAATCAATTGGTCGTTCCAATAAACACACAAGAGTTGTCAATGCGCTTAATGATGTAAATCTGGAAATTAATTACGGAACAGTACTTGGCGTAATTGGCTCAAATGGAGCCGGTAAATCTTCACTGATGCGTGTTATTTCAGGAATTGTTCCTCCAACGCAAGGGCGTATTGAAGTCCATGGCTCAGTAAGCACTTTATTGGCACTCGGCGTTGGATTTAATCCATCCATGACTGGACGAGCCAACGTGTACTTAGGCGGTCTGGCAGCTGGAATGTCACGTGCTGAAATTGATGAACAATTTGATGCAATCGCCGAGTTTTCAGAGTTAGGAGATGCAATTGATGCGCCGATGCGGACATATTCGTCAGGTATGTATGCGCGCCTAGCTTTTTCAGTTGCAGCAACTGTGCAGCCGGACATTTTGATTGTTGATGAAGCCCTCAGTACAGGAGATGCGCACTTTAAAGAGAAGAGTCTTAATCGCATTAAAGAGCTGCGCACTGCCGATCGTGCGTTGATATTGGTTAGCCATGCCATGGCAACAATTGAAGATGTATGCAACGAAGTTGCTTGGCTCAATAAAGGTAAGTTGATGGCCCGCGGAAATCCAGCAGAGGTAATAACGCAGTACCGTGAATTTATGAAGGTTGGAAAGAGCGCAGCAGCAAATGAGGATGTCTAAGAAATCCCTGATTGCAATCGCAATCTCACTCGCAATCTCACCACTTAACGTTTCACCAAACACTGCAAACGCCTCGGATGTTCCAGCGAAATTTATATTTCAAGGAAGCGGCTATGGCCACGGTGTAGGTATGAGCCAAATTGGGGCAAGAGCAAAAGCGCTGGCGGGCGAATCCGCTACAGCGATACTGCAGTATTACTACACCGGAACACAGGTTGAAACAATCACAGATACTCAAATCTTAAGAGTTAATATTGCAAATCTGATTACCTCTGCAAAGTTAAGAAGTGATTCAAAAGATGCCAGCCTTCAATTGTATGCCGGTGAATTAGGAGAAACACAAACTGCTGTACCACTACTTACCTTTCCGAGCAGAACCTCACTCAACCTGGCGCTGACAGAAGGTGTGATTGCGCTAAGTACAACTCGAGGTTCGGTTACTAAAGCAATTACTTCCGGAACGAGTTTTACTCTGCGCTGGTCGGGCACGCGTTATCAAGAAGGTCCCCTGACTGTTATCTCATTAACATCCGGAGGGGCAACGAAGCGATATCGGCATGGCCAAATGTCGTTGAAAGTTATTAGAGATAAAACTGTTGGCAAGCGAATAGCCATAGTTAATTCAGTACGCCTTCAAGATGAATATCTTTGGGGGATTAGCGAAGTACCTTCCTCTTGGCCAGTTCAGGCGCTGGAAGCACAAGCGATTGCATCTAGAACTTATGCCTATGCAAAGTCAAATAAAATTAGGCCTGCCTGCGACTGTCACTTATACGCCACGATAAGTGACCAAACTTTTGCTGGATATTCCAAAGAATCGGAGCCTAGATTTGGTGAAATTTGGAAAGCTGCCGTTAATCGAACTGCAGGAATGATTGTTACGCATAGCGGTAAGCCAATAACTGCTTACTTTTCCTCATCATCTGGAGGCACAACAGAGACTTCAGAACATGCGTGGGGAACTGCTACTCCGTACACAGTGAGCGTTCCGGATAGCGCGAGCGTGGATATCGCCGTCAACCCGCGTTTTGCTAATTGGACTAGAGAGATTCCTCAATCCGTTGTTGCTCAAGCATTTGTTCTACCAAATGTGCTGTCGCTGACAGTTTTATCAATTAATCCAGCTGGCTCCGTCGCACTGATTCAAGCCATTAGTTTAGATGGATCATTTGCAGTGCTGCGCGGTGAGACTTTTAGAAGCCGAAGCAAACTTCCATCAGCTTGGTTTTCAATAAAGTAACTTAGATACTAATTGGCGTGCAGGATTGAGTTTAAACCGCCCCAGGTGCCGGTTCGCATCACAACTTCCAATCCGCCAGAGAGTGAGTTACGGCGGAAGAGCAAGTTATTTGCACCCGATAGTGAAGCCGCCTTTACGATTTCACCATCTGGAAGTTTCACCTTTGATGCTGCAGTTATATAAGTACCCGCTTCGATAACACAGTTATTTCCGAGAGATATTCCAAGTCCAGAATTTGCGCCGAGTAAACATTTTTCACCAACCGAGATGACTTCTTTTCCGCCACCACTTAAGGTTCCCATAATTGAAGCCCCACCGCCAACATCGGTACCATCACCGACCACAACACCGGCGGAGATGCGGCCTTCCACCATCGAAGTTCCTAAAGTTCCGGCATTAAAGTTCACAAAACCTTCATGCATCACCGTTGTACCAGCTGCTAGGTGTGCTCCAAGACGAACGCGATCTGCATCCGCAATTCGTACTCCAGATGGAATTACATAATCGACCATTCGTGGAAATTTATCTACGCCATAAACCGTGACGTGGCCATACTTGGCGCGTAGCGACCCCCGTATAAATTCAAACCCTTCAACAGCGCATGGGCCAGCCGATGTCCAAACAACATTGGCCAGCAATCCAAATATTCCATCCATAACTGCATCGTGTGGCTTAATTAAGCGATGGGAAAGCAGATGCAGGCGCAGATAGGCATCGGCTGCACTCGCTGGCGCAACTTTGAGATCTATTTCAATCGAAATAATTTCACGTTTAACTTTTCTTACTTCATCTACGCCAACCAGTTGCGCCAATAATTCAGAAGTAGTCGAGCCATTTGCACTCTGCGTTACTCCTAAAGTTGGTTCTGGGAACCAAACATCGAGAAGCGTTTCTCCAGAATAAGTGGCAATTCCATGGCCTGATGCCATAAGCGTTGAATTTTGCGTAGCAGACATGCGATAAGCCTAACCCCTATCCTTTGCATCATGCGTATCGCCGTTTACTGCTCTTCATCACTGGCCATTGATCCCAAGTACATTGACCTGGCTTACTCACTTGGTGCAGGCATAGCCGCACGATCTTTGGAATTAGTCTCGGGCGGCGGACATATTTCGGCGATGGGAGCGGTATCGCGGGGCGCACGTGACTCCGGTGGCAAAACAATTGGAGTTATCCCACAACGTTTAGTCGACATCGAATTCGCAGATAAAGAGTGCGATGAATTGCATATTGTGGATTCGATGCGCAACCGCAAAGCCATGATCGAAGACCTTTCTGACGCTTTCATTGCACTTCCTGGCGGCATCGGCACACTCGAAGAACTATTTGAGATCTGGGTCGGCCGTTTCTTAAGGTTTCACAACAAACCAGTAATAGTTTTAGATCCATACGATTTATATGCACCGCTTGCCAATTTGATTGATCATTTAGAAGAACATGGATTTGTAAAACCTGGCCAACGCGAACTTTTACATTGGGCAAAGAGCGTGGATCAAGCTCTGGATATCGCGACAAATGTTTCAGATAAGAAATAATTACTTTGGCTATGTCTAATACTCTACGAATAACAATTATTCTTCCTTGCTCCCAAGACCAAGCATGGAATGCGATTGCAGATTGGGAATCACAAGGAAACTGGATGCTACAAACTAAAGTTTGGGTAACTTCTCAGATTCGTGAAGGTGTTGGTACATCAATCTCGGCATTCACTGGACCGTTATACAAGTTTTATCCAAAGTTTTCAGCACTTGGACTTTTAGACACAATGGTCGTTACAAAATGGCAACCCCCTGAAATTTGCGATGTCGTGCACACTGGAAAGATTCTTAAAGGCACTGGATCATTCGCGCTTACTTCCATAACCACATCATCAACAAAATTTGATTGGTCGGAGACAATCAACTGTTCGCGCTTACTCTTTTTAGCCTTTGCACCATTTTTATGGGTTGGGGTGAGAATATCGTTGGCTCGCCTCTCCACATCATTACGCCCACGCGAGTAACCTTGGGGCTATGACTGCGCCCCTTACCTTGCCTGAGGCTTTGGCGCAGTTACCGGAAGAAGAACGGATAATCCTCTCGCTCCATTACCTGCGGTCGATGGCCGTTGGTGAAATTGCCACCCTCTTAGGCGTTCCTGAAAAGTCTGTCTCTTCCGTCATAGCCTCCGGAAAAGCGCGCATAACCGCCCTGCTTGGCATGGGCTAAGCGCTCCTCCGATTTCATACTCAGCCAATTCTGCGAGATACTTCTCCTCTGCAGTAATCAAAGGCGCACGCTGGCCTACATTTAAGTATCAAAGGAGTTCTCCCCATGGCAGCCATGAAACCTCGTACTGGTGATGGACCCATGGAAGTAACGAAGGAAGCCCGCTCCCTAGTAATGCGTATTCCTCTCGAAGGTGGCGGCCGACTAGTCGTCGAATTAAATCCGCAAGAAGCAAATAACCTCAGCGCCGCCCTTGAAGCAGCTGTAGCACTTATCAAGAAGTAAGTATCTCTTGTGCTCCAGCCGATCGCTGTAGACCCGAATTCGATTCCTGATGCGCTCGCTGATGCGCAATCAATTGGTATCGGTTTTACTCTGGTGACACCAGTATCACAGACAAAGTCTGAAGACGAGAAGCCCTTCTACAACTTTCCAGCGCACACGAATCTAATTAAGAAACTAGAGAAAATTTTCGAGGTAGATCTTCGAGACGAGTTAGCTTTTTTCTCAGCTACCGGAAAAGCTGGAGAAATTTTTGAGATCCCAGTTTCATCTGAGCAGTTCGCTGCCGACAGAATTCTCTTAATTAGTCTTGGCGATGAAACTAACTCGGCTATTAGGCAAGCAGGTGCTGCTCTCGGTCGGAAAGGTCGCGGTAAGGCAGTAACGATCGCTTCGCTATGTGTATCAAATGAGCAAGATTTAAAAGCCTTCGCTATCTCTGTTCAACTCGGTGCCTACATCTGGACTCAGAAAACTGGTCCCACCCAAGAAATCCCGCTATTTTTATTTGCAACCGATAACCCAGAAACAATTAGCGCGGCCTCAACAATCGCTAACGCAATTTCACGAACTCGAGATTTAATCCATACCCCATCAAATATTAAGACCCCACTTTGGTTAGCAAATGAAGCGGTGAAGATTGCCGCGGATAGTGGCCTAGAAATAAAGGTTTTAGCAGGTAAGGAATTATCAAAATTTGGTGGCCTACTTGCTGTTGGAAATTCTTCGCCAAAGCCAGGGCCGCGTTTTGTTGAAATTTCATATCACCCAAAAGGAAAAAAGAATTCTGCCGGAATACTTCCACATGTTGTAATTGTTGGTAAAGGAATTACATTTGACACTGGCGGTGTATCGCTAAAGCGCCCTTACGAATTCATGACAGCGATGAAATCAGATATGGCTGGCTCAGCTGCCGCACTTGGAGCTATTTCTGCACTTCCATATTTTCAACCGCGGGTTCAAGTTACCGTTTTGATGATGCTCGCCGAAAATGCTCTTTCCGGAACATCGCAGCGCCCAAGTGATGTGATTACACATTACGGTGGCAAGACAGTAGAAGTACTCGATACAGATGCGGAAGGTCGATTGGTACTTGCGGATGGTTTAGCCTACGCCGACATTAATTTAAACCCTGACTATCTAATTGATATTGCAACCCTCACTGGAGCCGCAACGCTTGGGCTGGGCAGACAGCATGCTGCTATGTATACGAGAGATTTAAAGGTTGCGAAGAGTTTTTCTGAGGCGGGGGAGAGATCTGGCGATCGCGTCTGGCATATGCCATTAGTCGATGATTACCAAGAAGCTCTCGAAAGCCCGATCGCAGATTTAAGCCATATAACTTCCAAGAAGCATTTCAGCGCTGGATCAGTTACCGCTGCGCTGTTTTTAGAGCACTTTGCTGGCGATCGAACTTGGGTGCACTTTGATATTGCAGGAGTTGCGCGCAGCGAGAGTGATTCAGGTGAAAATCCTAAGGGCGGAACTGGTTTCGGCGTGCGTTTGCTCATTGAATGGCTAACATCTCTCTCATGAACACCGATCCACACTCTTATGCCGAAAGCTTTATAGCTGAGGGTGAAGTAAAAAAAGAGGCTCGCGCCCGTGGTGCAGAAATTGGCGTAATTGATGCAACTTCTGGAACCGGTGCATATTTAAAACATTTGGCGCATAACCTTGCTGCACAATCGGTTGTAGAAATCGGAACTGGATCAGGCGTTGGCGCTCTCTGGGTTTTAGAAGGAATGCTGGCAAGCGGCACGCTGACATCAATTGATGATGAAATGGAACATAGCAATATCGCAAAGATTGCTTTACAAGATGCGCAAATCGCACCGGCCAGATATCGCTTAATAACAAATCCAGTTATGGATGTAATGACCAAACTTGCCGACCGTGCTTATGACTTGGTGATATTTCGCCACAATCCAGAAGATCTACCATTCGCAATCACCGAAGCCCATCGCATCCTGCGAAGCGGAGGCGTTTTTGTAATTGATAATTTCTTTGGTGGATCAAAGGTTTCAGATCCAGCACAACGCGATCCTAAAACTGTGGCACTTCGCGAATCTGGGAAATCCTTGAAGAACGAATCAGAAAATTGGGTGGTTTCTTTAATTCCAACGGGCGATGGTTTGTTACTTGCAACGAAATTATAGGAAGATGGCGCAATGACTTCTCCAATCAATGGTCCATGGTGGGTTCCTGCATCGCGCAATGGAAAAGCGAATTTCATTACGCGGTCAAATGCCATTTTGCTCGCCTTTGTGGCAGGGCTTGTTGGTGCAATCTTTGGCGCATCATCTTCAGGTTCCCTGTTTGGGCAATCAATCAATCTCTCACGCGTAACGAACTCGGTAGAACGAGCACCTGGTTCGGTTGCTGATCTGGCACAACGCGTGATTCCTTCTGTGGTGTCAATTGAATCTAGTTCAAGAGATGGTGGCTCAACAGGCACCGGTTTTGTAATCGAGAGTAACGGTTACATACTCACCAATAACCACGTAATTTCTGAAGCTGCTACAAACAATGGGACTATCGATGTCACACTAAATAACGGACAGAAATTTGTTGCAAAGATAATCGGGCGTGATTCGTCTTATGACCTAGCCGTTATAAAGATCGCAACCACTGGATTAACTGCGCTTCAACTTGGTGATAGTGACAAGGTGGCAGTCGGAGATTCAGTTATTGCAATCGGTTCACCACTGGGTCTTTCAGGAACCGTAACTCTCGGAATCATTAGCGCTAAAGATCGCGCAGTAACCGCAGGCGAAACTGGAAGCGATAATTCCTTTATCAATGCACTGCAAACTGATGCCGCAATCAATCCTGGTAATTCAGGAGGACCATTGATTGATTCAACTGGCGCTGTAATTGGCGTAAATTCTGCTATTGCAACCCTTGGTTCATCCTTTGGAGCTCAATCAGGATCGATTGGTCTTGGTTTTGCAATACCAATTAATCAAGCACGAAAGACTGCAGATCAATTAATCAAGAACGGTAAAGCTATTTATCCGGTGCTGGGTGTATCCATTGATATGCAGTTCGAAGGTGATGGCGCCCGAATCGCAACAAATGCAAAAGCCATCTTGCCTGGTGGCCCGGCCGCTAAAGCGGGGTTAAAGGCTGGCGATCTAATTACCAAATTTGATGGCCGAACAATCAACTCGTCAGAAGAGTTGATTGTGGCAATTCGCTCCAAGAGCGTGGGAGATACTGTGAAACTTACCTATATTCGCAATGGTGTAACAGCGACCACTTCTGTAATTCTCACTGCGGGCAAATAATCTGCGAATGAATCTTTAGAGAAAGAGTAGTATCAACAACTATGTTCTTCGATTTTGGCGCCGGTGAAATACTGGGATTAGGTGTACTCGCTGTGATCTTGGTCGGCCCCGATAAACTTCCACAACTTGCCGTTGATGCCGCAAAATTTATAAAGAAGATAAGAGCCATGGCAAATAACGCAACTACAGAACTTCGAGAAAATCTCGGTCCGGGTTTCGAAGATTTATCTCCATCAGATCTTCGCCCCAAGACTTTCATTAAGAAACACATTGCAAACGCTCTAGATGAAGTAGACGCAGCTGACAAGAAACCTAAATTTGAAGCCAAAATAGATCCAGATTTGTTATGACTAAGACCGCCGAATTATTTAATCAGGTCAATGCAGCGCTAGCCACCGTTTCTGATCCAGAACTTCATCGCCCATTGCCTGAACTCGGCATGGTTGATTCAGTCGATATTTCAGGATCAATAGCCAAGCTACATATTCTTTTAACTATTTCTGGTTGCCCCATGCAAGATAGATTGCGTGGAGATATAACTGAAGCTGTATCCAAAATACCTGGGATTTCATCCGTTGAAGTCATCTTTGGAGTAATGAGCGAAGAGCAGCGAAATAATGTTAAAAAACTCTTGCGCGGTGGCCGTGAAAAATTTATTCCATTTGCACAACCCGATTCCCTAACCCGCGTCATTGGCGTGGCATCAGGAAAAGGTGGTGTTGGTAAATCTTCATTGACAACAAATTTAGCCGTCGCTGCTGCTAGAAAAGGTTTACGAGTAGGAATTTTAGACGCCGATGTATATGGCCACTCAATTCCAAGACTTATGGGGCTGATGGGGCAACGGCCTACCGCCATTGATCAGATGTTTATTCCACTCGAGTCATATGGCGTAAAAGTTGTTTCGATGGAGATGTTCAAACCTGAGCGTGCGGATGCTGTTGCTTATCGCGGCCCATTGCTCCACCGCGTTCTTGAGCAATTGCTTTCAGATGCCTATTGGGGCGATTTAGATTTATTGCTAATCGATCTACCGCCCGGAACCGGAGATTTGGCGATTTCATTAGGCCAATTGATACCAACATCTGAAATTGTGGTTGTCACAACACCACAAATAGCTGCAGCTGAAGTCGCCGAACGCGCTGGCCGAATTGCACATCAGATCCATCAACGCGTTATTGGTGTAATTGAGAATATGTCATCTTTCCCATGCCCACATTGCACTGATGAGATTTCACTATTCGGTGAAGGCGGAGGAGAAGAAACTGCGCGCAGACTTTCAAATCTTGTAGGTAGCGATGTTCCACTGCTTGGGAAAGTGCCATTCAGTTCTGATCTGCGCACAGGCGGAGACTGCGGTACACCGATTGTTATAGCCGAACCTGATTCTGCAAGTGCGCTTGCGATAAATGCGATCGCAGAAAAACTTGTGGTGCGCAGTAGTTCTCTACTTGGCGTCAGACTCGGGCTTAGTACGTAGCTCTTTAACTAGATCTTCTAGTTCACTGCGCAAGAAATCGCGTGTTGCAACTTCTCCTAAAGTAATTCGTAGACTGGCTAATTCACGAGTTAAATATTCAGTATCTGCAACAGATCGAGCGTTCTGAGCGCGATCTTCATTTAACGAAATACGATCACGATCTGCTTGGCGATTTTGGGCAAGCAGGATCAATGGCGCTGCATAAGATGCTTGCAGGGAAAGAATTAAGGTCAAAAAGATAAATGGGTAATCATCAAAACGTAAATCTCTTGGAGCGAGTGCATTCCAGAGCACCCAGGAAAGTACGAAGACTGTCATGTATACCAAGAATCGAGCGGTGCCTAGAAAACGTGCAAATCTTTCTGAGAGGCGACCAAAAACTTCTGGATCGTAATTTGGTCGAAGTGAACGACGTGATTCACGTGGAGTATCTAGACCACTGCTACGAGGGTTAATTACACGTGCCATTAGCGCGCCTCCTCTTCCATCTCTTTATCTAATTCAATATCCGCTTGGCTCACTTCTGATCCCGCTACATCAGAAAGGTTTAACTTTGGACCAGTTCCGCGAGTTGAATCACGATGCTCTAGACGCCAATTCTCAGGCAATAAATGATCCAAAACGTCGTCAACTGTGACAGCGCCAAGTAAACGTTCATTTGCATCTACTACAGGAACTGACAACAAGTTATAACTTGCTAAGTATGACGAAACTTCATGCAGTGAAGCGTTGGGATTTAAGCCTTGGGTATCTGTGTCAACGATGGAACCGAGTAAAGTTGATGGAGGCTCACGTAATAAACGCTGGTAATGGACCATTCCGATATATCGACCAGTTGGGGTTTCTAGTGGTTGGCGGCATACAAAAACCTGAGATGCAAGCGCCGGTGAAACTTCGCTTGCCCGAACACTCGCTAAAGCATCCGCCACAGAGTAATCAGCGCTCATCACAATTGGTTCGGTAGTCATCATTCCACCAGCAGAATAATCCTCATATGTCATAAGGCGCAGTACATCTTCGGCATCTTCTGGTTCCATCAAATCAATTAGCGCTTGTGCTTTCTCTTCGCCAACTTCGCGCAGTAGGTCTGCAGCATCATCTGGATCCATTTCGCCGAGCACGTCAGCTGCACGTTCGCCTTCGAGTTCAGCCAAGAGCGCGACACGTTCTGCTTCATCCATTTCTTGAAGTACGTCGGCAAGTCTTTCGTCATCAAGAGCGCGGGCCACTTCTACTCGGCGCTTCGGCGCCAAATCTTGGATTACTGCTGCAAGGTCAGCAGCTCGTAAGTTACTAATTGTAGAAAGTAAGTTGGTGACTCCCTGGTTATGTTCAGGCAAGGAGAAGCCAGTTACTTCTTCCCATTGGACTGTTGAAGTGGCTCCCTTGCGGCGAATTCCGCTCCCTTTTTTCATAACATGTACGCGATTAATAAACCAGTCACCAGTACGTGTTTGCTCCATGCCCATATCTTCAACAACTACATCGTCGCCTGACTCAATTAATTTAATTGATCGATCAAGAAGTTCGCCTAGAACAAGTAATTCACCAGTTCTTGATTCGAAGCGGCGCATATTTACTAGCCCAGTAATTACAACCGCACCCGACTCGATTGATGTAACTCGAGTAATTGGAACAAAGACGCGACGTCGCAATGGAACTTCAACCACAAGTCCAAGAATTCGAGGAGGCTGATTGTTACTTCGCAGCGTTGCTACGGCATCGCGCACTTTTCCAACTGGATCTCCATTTGGATCAAAGACGGCGGTACCCGCTAGGCGGGCAATAAAGACTCGATTTATTTGGCTAACGCTCATTTTCGGCCTCCCTTCATAGGCTAAGGGTATCGGCTACCTTTACTTCCATGTCGCAGCCTTTATCTCGTGATAACCATACTCAAATTCCTGCGCGCCAAGATTTGATTCGACTAGGTATCGGAATCATTGGAATTGGGACTTCAGGTCCGCTAATTGCAATGAGCGCCATGCCAGTCCTGACCCTGATCTTTTGGAGAAATCTTGGCGGGTCACTAATGACAGCGCCATTTGCATTGCGCCATCGCATTGATCGAGCTGGAGCAAAGTGGGCGATTTTTGCAGGAATTGTTCTAGCCCTTCACTTTGTAGGTTTCTTTCTCGCAATGCGAATGACAACTGTTGCGGCAGGTACCGCCCTCGTAGCACTGCAACCAATTTTTGCCGCACTGTTTTTAAAGTTTATGGGTGGAGATATTCCATCTCGCGCTTGGATGGGCATGTTTGTTAGCTTTGGCGGAGTACTTTTAATTTCGGGTATCGATCTCCAAATCTCACTTCGTGCCTTTCTAGGTGACTTGGCAGCAATTATTTCTGCGGCGCTAGCAGCTGTATATATGTTGGTTGGTTCTAAGGCGCAGCAGACCCTAGAAACTTCAACTTACACGGCAATCTGTTACTTCTTCTGCGCGATAACTGCGCTACCAATGGCACTTATTGCCGGCAATCAAATTTTTTCTTTTGAAGCGCGCGAATGGTGGATTCTCCTAGGCCTAATTTTTGGTGCCCAGTTCCTTGGCCATACCATGTTTAACTCAGTGCTGAAAAGAGTTTCTCCTGCGGTTGTTTCGCTAATCGTTTTCTTTGAAGTACCAGTAAGTGCAATCCTTGCTATGTGGTGGATGAATCAACGCCCACCACTTGGTGTAGTTCCAGGAATTGCGCTTATTCTCTTTGGTTGCGCTCTCGTGGTACTGCGTACACGTTCCACAAAAGTTATGGTTGAAGAATGATCGATTTACATACTCACACTACGGCTAGCGATGGAACCGATACCCCATTTGCTTTGGTTAACAAAGCGCTCTCTGCGGGCATTTCAGTATTAGGAATTACAGATCACGACACCACATCGGGTTGGAATGAAGCAATTAGCGCTGCGCGAAAACCAATATCTTTAGCGCTGGGCGCAGAGATTTCTACCTTAACAAGTGATGGAATCAGCGTTCATATGTTGGGGCTACTCTTTGATGGAGAGAACTCTGAAATTCAAGCGATGCTATCCGATGCTCGAGATACTCGTATTCCCAGAATGAAGAAGATGGTTGCACTTCTGCAGGCTGATGGATTTTCAATAACGATGGAAGATGTAATTGCTGCTACTCCAGAAGGTGCCACATTGGGCCGACCACATCTAGCTGATGCTTTGGTAAAGAATGGTGTTGTTAAATCTCGAGACGAAGCGTTTGCAGAACTATTAACGAATGAATCAAAGTATTACGTCACACATGCAACCCCAACTCCTGAGGTTGCTATTCAAACAATAAAAGCAGCTGGTGGAGTTTCAGTTATCGCACATCCGATGGCATCAAGGCGCGGAGAAGTTATCTCAGTCTCGATATTTTCAGATTTGGTCTCCGTGGGACTAAATGGAATTGAAGTTGATCATCGCGACCATACTGCAAGCGAACGCGCTCAATTAAAAGAGGTTGCCTCAGAGTTAAATTTAGTTATTACGGGGGCAAGTGACTATCACGGACTTGGAAAATTAAATTCATTAGGCGAAAACCTCACGGATCCTGCACAATGGGAGCGTTTAGAATCTCTAGCTAGCCAAAGAAGGGTTGTCTCTCGATGAATATTGCTGAAGTAAGTACAATTACTTTCTCAATTCAAGCATTTGTCACCTTGTTGGTTATTTTGGATCCTCCAGGTGCAACACCAATATTCCTTGGCTTAGTTGCTGATAAGAGTAAGCGTGAGCGAATTCAACTAGCCTGGCAGGCAGCGCTGGTTTCGTTAATTGTTATCGCCTTCTTCTCGCTATTTGGCAGATTTATTCTCGAATACATGAATGTTTCGATAGAAGCACTCCAAGCAGCAGGCGGACTATTGCTGCTCTATGTTGCCCTAGAACTTCTAACCGGCAGAGATGTTGGAGAAGCGGATGGAAAAAATACGAATATTGCTCTAGTGCCACTTGGAACGCCGCTTCTGGCTGGTCCAGGAGCAATCGTTGCGACCATGATTTTCGTGCAGCAAATCGAAACTCCATCGCAAAGCCTCGGCTTGATCGCAGCGGTTGTTGCTGTGCACATTGTTATTGCGATATCGCTGATGGCTTCTACAACAATCCTGGGAATCATTAAAGGTTCTGGAGTCACGTTGTTAGCGCGTATTGCCGGCCTACTGCTCGCAGCTATTGCAGTGCAGATGTTAGTTGATGCAATTAAAGCCTTCACTGCACAGTGATGAGCCAAGAGAATTTATGACTACCCAAATACTTGAAGATCCTCGCGGACTTTTCTCACCTGAGACTATCGCCTGGAAGATTCATTCTGACCCAGCGATGGCGGTAGGTGGAATTCGCGCCCTGCTACAACAGGCGCTACACCCAGTTGCTATGGATGGCGTTGCTAAGAATTCAAACTTTCGCGAAGATGCCTGGGGCCGCCTACAACGCACTGGTGACTACGTTTCAACGATTACCTTTGGGGAAAGAAGCACCGCACTAGCCCTGGCTGCACGGGTGCGAAAGATTCATTCAACTCTTGGTTTAGATGATCCACACCTTCTTCTCTGGGTGCATATGTCAATGGTTGATTCATTTCTCGATATTGCCCGACGTTCCGGAATGGCCTTAAGTGATTTAGAAGCAGATCAATATGTACAAGAGATGGTTTTGTTTGCAGAGTTAGTTGGAGTTCCAACGGCCGATATTCCTGCAAATACAGCAGAGATGCAGAGCTACTTTCAGAGTATTGCTCCAGAACTCAGCGCATCCGATGATGCAAAAAGAGCCGCACTCTTTCTAACTATTCCGCCGATGCCAAAGGCGGTTAGGTTTGCAACACCGGCAGCACCTGCCTGGGCCTCACTCGCATTGCTTGCGGCAAGTTCACTTCCACCATGGGCGCGCAGACTTTATGGAACACCGCAGATTCCGGGGCAGAATTTAGTCACAGATATTTCTTTAAAGGCAGTTAGGTCAACTCTTGGAGTAATTCCTGATGCGCTACTTGCACCTCCTGTCTATAAAGAAGCGTTGGCTCGCTGGAAATCTGTGGCCGCCTAATGAAGATAATTTCAATTGCCAACCCTGCAGGTGGCGTCGGAAAAACAACGCTTTCGCATTGCCTTGCAGTCGCATTTACCGAGTTTGGCAAGAAATCTCTGCTCATTGATCTAGATCCTGCTGGAGCGCTGACTTTCCGTCTGGGTTTTGAGAATCCGCGCACTTCAATCGCAGATTTTCTAAATGGCAGCAAGGTAACTGATTCCAATTTGGTAACAACTTCCGAGAGATTTGATTTCATTCCTGCTGATTCACGTGTAGTTGCTAACTTTTCTGAAGATGCGCTGACTAAAGTCTTATCTGATCTGCCCAAGAATTATGACGTAGTCATCTTGGATTTACCTGGATCTCTATCCCAACCTTTATCTATGGCGCTTTCTGTATCTGAACTAGTTATCGTGCCGGTTAGAAATAACCTTCACTCCCTAAGAGGGTATTTGCAGATCAAAGCTATTTCTGCAGAAGTAGAAGTCAAAGCTTTAGCTATAGGTGCAAATGAATTAATTGCTGAAGCAGAGTTGATTGACGAACCACTGCTCGAATCAAGTGAGTTAGAAGCAGCTGCTGCCACTAAGGTATCTATCTTGACTCATGGCAAAGCAAGCGAAAGCGCAGAGAGCTTTAGAAACGTTGGCTATTCGATACTGGAGACGCTGGGGCTTGAGTAGTTAAGAAGTAAATTTCTTAGTGCGAGTTCTGACTCGAGCAGTACGTTCTTCAGTCTTCTCTTTTGCCGGAGAGGATTTTGCAGGCTCTTTTCTTGCCGCTTCACTAACTGGTTTAGCTTTAACAATTCGACCATTTGAGCCTGCTGGAATATTTAAGATTTGATAGAGATGCTCTGATGATGAGTATGTCTCTTCCGGTTCGCCAAGGCCCAGAGTTAGCGCTGTATCGATCATCTTCCAGCGCGCTAATTCATCCCAGTCGACAAAAGTTACTGAGATTCCCTCTGCTCCTGCGCGCGCTGTGCGGCCGATGCGGTGAACGTAGGTCTTTTCATCTTCGGGGCATTGGTAGTTGATTACATGCGTTATTCCATCAACATCAATTCCTCGCGCGGCTACATCTGTTGCAACTAAGACATCAGATTTTCCGGCTTTAAAGTCATTTAGCGCTTTTTCGCGCGCGCTTTGTCCAAGATCGCCATGAATCGAGGCGGCGCGGAAGCCGCGTTCTGCCAAGTCATCTGATGTCTTCTGGCAGGTGCGCTTGGTACGGCAGAAGACAATGGTTGGTCCACGGCCATCGGCCTGCAGGATTCGCGCCAACATTTCGATCTTGTCGAGAGCGTGTGCGCGTAGAACATATTGTTTGATGCGCGAGACAACCGCACCCTCATCTTCATTATCTTGAGTGCGAATATGAATTGGTTGATTCATGAATCTACGTGCCAAAGCGATGATATCTCCTGGCATAGTTGCCGAGAAAAGCATTGTTTGCGCGCGATTAGGTGTACTAGTGAAGATCTTTTCTACATCTGGCAAGAATCCCAGATCTAACATTTCATCTGCTTCATCGAGAACAACGCGAGAAACTTCCTTTAACTTTAATTGACCTTGGCGGTAGAGATCTAAGAGTCTGCCCGGTGTGCCAACCACAATTTCTACGCCTTTTTCAAGCGCTTCAATTTGTGGTTCAAAGGCGCGGCCACCGTAAACAGCTAATGTACGAATTCCGCGGTTACCGGTTAACTCTTCAATATCTTTTGTTACTTGCACACAAAGTTCGCGAGTTGGAACAACAACAAGAACCTGAGGCATCCCTTTGGCAACGAGTGCATCCCACTCTTTATCAAGCGGTGCGATTACTCGTTCAATTAGGGGAATTCCGAAAGCGAGAGTCTTACCGGTGCCCGTCTTTGCTTGACCAATAACATCGCCATCGCCTAGAGCGATTGGTAAAACCATCTCCTGAATTGGAAAGGGAGATTTGAAACCATGTTCGGCAAGTGCCGCTTGAGTCTCAGGACGTAGCGGGAGATCGGCAAAAGTTATTGACACCTTAGAGAGCGCCGAAACCAACGCGACGATCAGTTGCGACGCCGATATCGACGAAGCCGATCTTGTCGCCGGCAACGATGATCTCGTGGCCCCGTGAATCTTGAAGATTTAGGGAGGTGCCGCCTGCTAACGCTGCAGCAACAGCGCTCTTTACCTCTGCGACAGAGGAGTTTGTCTCAAATACGAGATCTGCTGAAACATTTGCTACGGAGATACGCACTTGGGTTGCTGCGCCAGAATCACTCTTCTTTGTACTCATGTGCTTATCCTATCGGCAAATCCATCGATGAGATCTGCCAGAAATTGAGCGATGCCTTCGGTTAATTGCTTTCGGAGAGCGGGAATCCTGATATTCCTCGCCACATCAAATTCTCAACTAGTTCGACAGCTTGATGTCTAGATAGTTTGCCATCGCGTTCCAACCAGTGGCGAGCAGCTACTTGGACATAGCCAATTAGGCCTACGCCAAGCAGCATTGCCACATCTTTAGGAAGTCCAGTGTCATTTGAAATTACCGCGCTGACCGCTGCTGCGCAATCGTAGGTCATGCGATTCAAACGCTCACGAACTTGTGGTTCAACGCTCATATCGCTTTCGAATAGCAGGCGGAAGGCTTCGCCTTCATTTTCAATAAATTCAAAGTAGGCAACAACGGTGGCATGAACGCGCTTTGCATTATCTGGAGTTGAAGAAATCGCCTTCTGAATTTCGAATACCAGTGAATCGATATGAAGATCTAGAACTGCAAGATAGAGATCTAATTTAGATGGAAAATGCTGATAGAGAACTGGCTTGCTGACATTGGCACGATCTGCGATTTCATCCATTGCAGCAGAGTGGTATCCAGCCGCTGTGAAAACTTCTAGCGCAGCGCTTAAGAGAATTGCACGACGCTCATCGCGTGGCAAACGGGCCTTGTCGCCTTTTGAGTTGATATCAACAGTAGTCATTGCGCATATCGTAGAGCCAATGCAGGTAATTGTGAAAGAGAGATACGCAGTTGATAGTCGTTTGCAGCAAGAAAGTTATCGAATTGGCACTCGGGCAACGCCTACGGCAGAATACGCACATGACTTTACAGCGCGATTCAATTCCAGCGTTAGTTTCACCTGGTCCAGCATTGACGGTGGATGAGGTACGTCGTTATAGCCGCCACTTGATTATTCCTGATGTTGCCATGGCGGGTCAGCAGCGATTGATGAATGCGAAGGTTCTCTGCGTTGGTGCCGGTGGCCTTGGCTCTCCAGCACTTATGTATCTCGCTGCTGCCGGAATCGGAACTCTTGGAATTGTCGAATTCGATACCGTTGATGAATCAAATCTCCAACGACAAATAATTCACGGCCAATCAGATATTGGAAAGAGTAAAGCGCAGTCAGCAAAAGAGAAGATTTCTGAGATCAATCCTTATGTAAAAGTGGTCACACATGAGGTTCGCCTCGATATTACAAATGTGAAAGAAATTTTTGCGCAGTACGACATCATCGTCGATGGAACAGATAACTTTGCAACTCGCTATCTAGTAAATGATGCCTGCGTATTGTTAAAGAAGCCTTATGTCTGGGGTTCTATTTATCGTTTCGATGGCCAAGCTAGTGTTTTCTGGGCCGAGTACGGGCCTTGTTACCGCTGTCTTTACCCCGAACCACCACCTCCAGGGATGGTTCCAAGTTGCGCTGAAGGCGGTGTTCTCGGCGTACTTTGCGCAACTATCGGATCAATTCAAACCACTGAAGCGATTAAGGTTCTGACTGGAGTAGGCGATCCATTGATTGGTTCATTGATGATCTATGACGCACTAGAAATGTCTTTTCGTAAAATAAGAGTGCGCAAAGATCCAAACTGTCCGTTGTGTTCAAATAATCCAACTCAGACTGAGCTGCTTGCTGACTATGAAGCATTCTGTGGAGTGCTCTCTGATGCTGCAGAAGTGGCAGTTAAAGATTCAACTATTTCAGTTACCGAACTTAAATCAAAGATGGATGCCAAAGATGATTTCTATCTAATTGATGTGCGCGAACCTAGTGAATTTGAAATAGTTCGTATTCCGGGGTCACATTTAATGCCTAAGCAAGGTTTCTTAGACGGAACCGTTCTTGCAGATTTACCCCAAGATAAGCCGATTATTCTGCATTGCAAGAGTGGAGTTCGGTCAGCCGAATGTCTAGCAATCCTTAAAGGTGCAGGTTTTGCAGATGCATCACACGTTTCCGGTGGGGTAATCGCCTGGGCAAAGCAAATCGATACTTCGCTTCCGGTTTATTAATGAATAGTTCGTATCAGGGTTATCGCCTATTACTAGTTCACGCACATCCTGATGATGAAACCATTAACAATGGCGCCACTATGGCGCTTTATGCAGCACTTGGTGCTTCAGTAACTCTAGTTACATGCACACGGGGTGAGGAAGGAGAAATTCTCGTTCCAGAATTGGCTCACTATTCCAGCAGTTCTGAGGATAAATTAGGTGAACACAGGGTCAGCGAACTTACTAATGCGATGAAAGAGTTGGGAGTAACCGACTTTCAATTCTTGGCAGAAGGAAAAAGGGTTTATCGAGATAGCGGAATGATGGGAACCGAACCGAACAACCGCCCCGATGTTTTTTGGCAGGCA
This sequence comes from Actinomycetota bacterium, assembly GCA_041165825.1. Taxonomy (GTDB): domain Bacteria; phylum Actinomycetota; class Actinomycetes; order Nanopelagicales; family Nanopelagicaceae; genus Planktophila. The sequence goes on from JBEAMT010000064.1 coordinate 20,897, forward strand.
GATCTGGAAGAGGCGACACAGTATCTCGTATCGATAATTGAAGAAGTAAAACCGCATGTTTTGATTACCTACGATGAAATTGGCGGATATGGGCATCCCGATCACATTCAGGCACACAGAATCGCGATGTTAGCAGCTGATAAATCTATGTGGCAGATTCAAAAAATATACTGGAACACAATGCCTAAATCTGTCCTTGCCGAAAGTATGGCAAAGATGAGAGAACTTGGATCAGATTTTTTCGGGGTCGAAAGCGTTGATGATTTGCCATTCGCTAAAGACGATAAATTTGTTACATCTTTAATTGATGGAAATTCTCAGGTCGAGAAGAAAATGGCTGCGATGAAGGCTCACGTAACTCAAATATCTACTGATGGCCCTTTCTTTGCACTATCAAATAATTTAGGACTTCAGGTCTGGGGAGATGAGTACTACACCCTGGTACGTGGAGAAAAAACGGGACCGTTTGATCAAAATGGTAGAGAGCGCGATCTTTTTGCCGGAGTAAAACTATAAATGAAACCTCTTGCTTCAATCTTGGCAGGAGTCGCAGCAGGAGTCGCAGCTATATTCCTACATCTGTTCTTCCCGCCTTTCGGTCTAGTTTTGGCGGTGATTGGAACATTTACCGTGATTTGGGCGGTGGGGAGAAAATTTGGAAAGCGCAGATACAAGTTTTACGCCGCCATGGCATGGATCTTTATATTTAGCCGTGGAGCATCATTTGGAAATGGGAAAGAGATTTTTATACAAGGCGATTCTCTAGGAAACTATTTCCTGGCGCTATCTTTTATTGCAATTATCGCTGCTCTCCTAACGCCAGCTAATTAATCCAATTCCAGCTCTGTCCATCTGGGCTGTCGCTGATGCTGATGCCTTCCTGTGCCAATAAATCACGGATTCGATCGCTCTCACCCCAGTTCTTTTTTTCTCGAGCAATGACTCTAGCCTGTAAAAGTTCCGCTTGTTCTGAAGACAGCGGCTTACTCTCAACGACTCGATTTAAATCTAGAGCTAATACTTGATCTGCGAAGTTAAAAATCTCGCGCTTCTGCTGGTCGGTGATTTTTGGATCTTTTTCAATTGCTCTCATTCTTACAAGCGCTCGAGGGGTATCTAGATCGTTAAGTAAGCATTCCTGTATTTCAGAATCGAATCCGACTTTCTCCGAATCTCCCCAACTTCTCATCGCATTACGCCAACGATTTACCGTCGAATTAGCGGCACGTAGTGCATCCCAAGTTAAATCCATTTGAGACCTATAGCGATTTTCCATGAGCGCAAGGCGCAGTGACAGTGGGTCTAATCCTTGGGCGATTAAATCTTCAACTAGGACAACATTGTTAGCGCTCTTTGACATCTTGCGGCCCTCAAAGAGTAAATGTTCACCGTGAACCCAAAGGTCCACAGCTTCTGCTCCGAGTATCGCATTTGACTGTGCGCGTTCATTTTCATGATGAGGGAAGCGAAGATCTATTCCGCCGACATGGATATCAACATGTTTATCTAAAAGATCAAGTGACATTGCGGTGCATTCAATGTGCCATCCCGGAAATCCACGACCCCATGGAGAATCCCAAACCATTTCAGTGCGATTACCAGCTGATTTCCAAAGCGCCCAGTCAGCGTGAAACTTCTTTTCACCATCATCTGAGTATTCGTAACGGTGGCCAGGCTTTAGCGAATCTAGTCGATTGCCACTTATTGCACCGTAACTGGGAAACGACTGCGCACTGAAATATACCGAGCCACTTTCGCCGACATAAGCGCTGCCATTATCAATAAGAGCCTGAATACTTGAAAGCATTCCGGGAATAGTTTCGCTAGCCCTTGGGTAATTTTCAGCAGGCTTAATATTTAATCGGGCTAGATCAGCATGGAATTTCGCTTCGTATTTGCGAGCAATTTCAAATGGATCTGATTTCTCCAATTTAGCTTGGTTGAGCATTTTATCTTCGGCTGCAAAATCTTCTGACATATGACCGACGTCGGTTATGTTCTGAATAAGTAAGACATCCATCCCCGCCAGTTTTAAAGTTCGTGAGATCAAGTCAGATAAAAGAAATGTTCTTAAGTTGCCTACATGGGCATCGCGATAAACAGTTGGCCCACAACAATAGATATGAACAGGTCTGCCAGAGATATTTACTGTCTGTAGATCTCGACTCTGAGTGTTGTAGATCGCAAAATTATTCATTTGCCCTGATCCAAGAGAACGCGGTAGTTATATGAATGATGGAAGCGAAAACCCATAGATTTATAGAGCGCCAGTCCTGCGCCGTTTTCGCTATCTACCTGTAAGCCAATTTTAGTCGCACCATCTTCCTTTGCGGCATTCATCAATGTGTTCATAAGTAAAGTTCCAACGCCTTTTCCCCTGAAATCTGGTGAGACAAACACCCGGGTTGCTAGCGACCATTTTCCAAAAGTTGCGATCCGACCTACCCCGATAGTGTTTTTGCCAGATTTAACTTCTACATATTTAGCCGGATATTTTCGCATTATGCGTTCGACGCCAAAATCGGATTGCACTTCTAGTAATTCTTTACTCGGCTCTGTAGAAATTACGATTTCGAACTCTGAATTTACTTTAACTGGAACGCTAGAAATATCATTAACCAAGTACTCGGCACCAATCTTTACCTGCCAACCACGTTCGCCAAGATAACGATCTAGCTCATCGTAAATTGGTAGTGGCAAAGTGAATGTAGGAGTCAATTGATTTTCTCGATAAATTTTTATTACCTCATCAATGGCCTTACCTATTTCTAGATGAGGTTCACCGTATGGCGCAGATCCCTTCGGCAATACCGAATTGGCGCGCATCGTAAAACCGTCTGAAATTCTCAAACGCCACTTGCCTATTTCGAAAATACGATCAGCTGGCCAAGTCACATCTGAAAGGTGCTCAAGTTCTTGGATTCGCATAGTTAGGGGTGCGCCCGTTCCAGCGCGGTCTGGTACCGGTTTAATCTCTCGCCAGATTGCGATCTCATCTTCTGAGAAAGTTACAGTGTGGCCCTTTGAGTTAATCAATTGATTAACTCCATCTTCTCTTTGCTGAAGAATTCCTACGATATCTCTGAAGCCGCCAGTTGCTTCGCGTAGGCGAATTGTGACTCGAGCCCCGATAGCGCTGGCCAACGAGGGATGCGGTTTTTGGCTGGCCTGGCTCATGTCGTTACTTTAATCGGGCGTTAGCCCAAGTGCATGGTTAGAATTAGCGCCATCGCAAGCTCTGAACACCCAGAGCGATGTGGACTTTATCTGGAGGAACTTTCGTGACCTACATAATCGCTCAACCGTGTGTTGATATTAAAGATAAGTCTTGTATCGAGGAATGTCCGGTTGATTGCATCTATGAAGGTAACCGCATGCTTTATATCCAGCCTGATGAATGCGTGGATTGTGGGGCCTGCGAGCCAGTCTGCCCAGTCGAAGCGATTTACTACGAAGACGATGTTCCATCACAGTGGAAAGATTTCTCTAAGGTAAATACCGAGTTCTTCGTAGAACTTGGTTCACCAGGTGGAGCGGCCAAAGTTGGACTCACCAACAGCGACCATCCAAGCGTTACAGCGCTCCCTCCCAAAGAATAATTTCAAAGAGCTGCTAACTCGCTTCATCCACTGGAAAAATGATGCGTGAAAAACTGCCGGATTTTCCGTGGGATGCCCTAGCTCCTTTTGCTGAGATTGCTCGATCCCATCCTGGTGGAGTGATCGATCTATCACAAGGAACTCCAGTTGATTCGACGCCGCAACTTATTCAAAGCGCGCTCAAGGATAGTTCTGATTCTCCTCGTTATCCCATAACTGCCGGAACTAAAGAGTTACAAAACGCAATCCGAAATTGGGCGGTCAATCACTTAGGCGCATCTGGAGATTTTGATCTTCTGCCAGTAATTGGTTCAAAAGAGTTAGTGGCTTGGCTTCCAACTATCTTACAAAGCCAGAAAGTTATTTATCCAGAGGTTGCTTATCCGACTTACTTGGTAGGCGCTTTACTTGCAAAATCTCAACCCATAGCAGTTGGAGTGGATGCAGATATTTGGCCGAGCGCTGATTTTGCATGGGTTAATACGCCATCTAATCCAACAGGGCGAGTTCATACTGAATCAGAACTTCGGGCAACTATTAAATGGGCACGTAAGAACCAGGCAACGTTGGTCTGCGATGAGTGCTACATAGATTTTGGAGATTCAGCAAATCCAACTTCACTACTCAGATACACCGATGGTGATAATTCGAATATTTTGGTAGTTCATTCACTCTCAAAGCGCTCATCCATGGCTGGGTATCGCGGAGCATTTCTTATTGGTGACCCAAAGTTAATCTCTGAAATTCGCGAAATTCGTAAACATGCGGGAATGATGGTTCCTTTGCCAATTCAAAACGCGATGGTTGCCGCTCTTAGTGATGAGACGCACGTTGCAGAACAACGTCAGCGCTACAACGCCCGCCGTGCCGCGCTATCACCCGCTCTAGAAGCTGCAGGTTTTAAGATTGAAGAAAGTGCAGCCGGTTTATATATCTGGTGTACGCGCTCAGAAGATTGCTGGATATCAGTGGAATGGCTAGCCAACCTAGGAATTGTTGCCACTCCGGGATCCTTCTACGGCGCACTTGGCGCTTCGCATATTCGTATCGCAATGACCGCAACAGATGCGCAGATAAATGAAGCAGCCCAGCGGATAAAAGAGGCGATCTAAATTGGCGATCGGAATCCTTCTAGTTGGCGGCTTTGGCACTCGCCTTAAACCCCTAACCAATCACACTCCAAAACCGATGCTTCCAGTTGGAGGTTTACCTGTAACAGAGCACCAGCTTTTAGCAGCCAAGAACGCTGGGATCACAAAGGTAATTTTAGCTACCTCATATCTATCTGAAGTTTTTATTCCTTACTTTGGAGATGGTTCGAAATGGGGCATGGAGCTTAAATATGCAGTTGAAAAAGAGCCTTTAGGCACTGGCGGAGCGATCCGAAATGCCGCAAAATTAGTTGATTTAGAATCAGCACGCGCAGCCAATGAAGAGTTTGTAATCTTCAATGGCGATGTGCTTAGCCAACACAGCATCGCGTCGCAGTTGGAATTTCATCGTAAGAACCGAGCCGATGTAACTTTGCATTTAATTGAGGTGGCAGATGCGCGAGCTTTTGGTTGTGTGCCAACCGATAGCCATGGGCGAGTCACGGCTTTTCTAGAGAAGATGGATAAGCCTGTTACCAACTCCATAAATGCCGGATGTTATATTTTCTCGCCTTCGGTAATTGCAGATATTCCGTTAGATAAAGTGGTTAGTGTTGAACGTGAAACTTTCCCGAACTTGGTTAATTCAGGTCGCCCCGTATTTGGTTACAGCGAACAGTCTTATTGGTTAGATATCGGGACCCCAGCAGCGCTTTTCAAAGGTTCGCGCGATTTAGTAAACGGTGAATTTGTAGCAGGGGAGGGCACCACCTTTGGAGCAGGAAGTCATGCAACTGGCGGTTCGAGCATCGGCGCAAATTGCCGAATTGGCGCAGGCGTGACAATCACTAACTCAATAATCGGTGATGGCGTAGTTATCGCAGATAGGTCTGTAGTAAAGGATTCATTCATTCTCCATGGCAGCGAAGTAGTGCAGGAGTCGCAAATATTCTCAAAATACATTTCGCCAACAGAAAATGAAGAAATTTCACCTAATTAAGTCGATAAATCTCCGTAAAAGTGCGGTTTTCCACCCGAATTATTGAGAATTCCATAGATTTTCGAGTCTCAACCTCAGGATCGCACTTGACTAAACGGGATTACAAGCGTGTAATTCGCTTTAGAGAGGCCGACCTCAAAAACGGGGCTGGCCGCGAAGGTCTTGAGGAGATTAGTCGATGCCGATTCGTCCAGAAGCAACACCAACTGGCAATCCAACAGCCCCTACTGCTGGACCATCAATCAAGTTAGCCAATGGAGAGAACATAGAGCTCTCTTGGCAAGAGCGCGCACTTTGCGCGCAAACAGATCCAGAAGCATTCTTTCCAGAAAAAGGTGGCTCAACTCGCGAAGCAAAGCGCGTCTGCTTATCTTGCGATGTTCGCCAAGAATGTTTGGAATATGCGCTCGCGCACGATGAGCGTTTTGGTATCTGGGGTGGACTCTCCGAACGTGAGCGCCGCCGTTTGAAGCGCCGCCCAGCGTAACTCTCATGAGTTCACATCGCGTCACCGCGATTCTTGTTCTACATGATGGTCAACTCTGGTTACCTGAAGTTGTCGCTTCGTTAACTTCTCAATCCTTACCAGTTGATTCAATTCTTGCAGTCGATACGGGATCGACAGATTCTTCGGCAAAACTAGTTAAGGGCGCACGAATTCCTGTGCTTCCGATGGATCGCGATACTGGATTTGGGGAAGCGGTTGCACATGCGGTTGCAACACTTCCGATATCAAATGATCCACAAAGCGAATGGCTTTGGATAATTCACGATGACCTTTCGGTTGATCGTTTAGCTCTAGAAAATTTAATTAATGAAGTTAGTTCTCGACCAAATGTTGCAATGGCTGGTCCAAAACTTTTGGGTTGGCATGACCGAACTCATCTTTTAGAAATTGGCATCAGTATTGCTGCTAATGGAAATCGCTGGACCGGACTTGAACCAGCCGAGTATGACCAAGGTCAACGTGACGGTGTTCATGAAGTACTGGCGGTAAGTACTGCAGGTGCGCTAATTCGCAGAGATGTTTTTGAGCAACTTGGCGGCTTTGATCCCAACTTAGACTTATTCCGTGATGACGTAGATTTTGGTTGGCGCTTATATTCAGCCGGCTACGCAGCTATTTCAGTTTCTAGTGCAGTAGCCTTTCACGCTGAAGCTTCCGCAAATGAGAGACGCTCGGTTGATGTTGCTGAAGCGTTCTTGCATCGCCCGCTCTTACTCGATCGCAGAAATGCTGCGTACGTTCTTCTAGTCAACTCCTCTTGGTGGCGCCTTCCACTTTTGACTGTGCAATTGTTGGCGGGATCAATCTTTAGGTCCATCGCATATCTATTCGCCAAGTTACCTGGTTATGCAGGTGACGAGATATTGGCAGTAGGCGCTCTATTCTTACATCCTGCCGAACTTATCCGTGCCCGCAAAATTAGAAAAATTCAACGGCTAGTTCCATCGGGAATCGCACTTAAATTCATTCCATCTCGATGGTCTCAACTCAGATTATCTGCATCTCGCTCAGCAGAATGGGTACGTGAGCAATTGCTACCAAGCGAAATTACTGAAGTGCAAAACCCATCCTTGCTTGATGCGAACTTGGATGAAGAAGATTTGCTTACGCCAGCAAATAATCGAAATTGGACAGCGCTCTTTAAGCGCCCACTAATCGCTGCTTCACTCTTCTTATTTGTGGTAACAATCTTCTGGTCAAGATTTCGAATCGGATCTATTTCAGGTGGCGCACTACCTGAACAACCATCTGGCGTGAGTGCGCTCTGGAATACCTATTTCAGCGGATGGCACTCCATCGCCATGGGAACTTCAGCAGCTGCTCCAACTTGGATAGCCATGTTAGCCATAGCAGCGACACCTTTCTTCGGAAGCGTTAACTTTTTTATTACTGCGCTCTTCTTCTTCGCACCAGTTTTATTGGCGTTATCGGCCCACCAATTTCTGAAGGAGTTCTCAAATAATCGCTGGCTGACGACAACAGGGGCAGTTCTTTACGCTCTTTCGCCTGTAGCCATTTCTACAATTAACGCTGGTCGTCTAAGCACCTTGATAATTTTGTTATTGCTACCGCTTCTAGTCAAAGCCACTCGGGGATGGTTTGAAATTGAAGATTTTTCTTGGCGTAGGATTTTCAGTCTCTCGCTACTAGTTTCAATTCTCTTCGCTTTTTCTCCACTGGTCTTTATCCTTGGTATTGCGCTTACTGGGTTTTCCATTTATCGGGATTACATGGATAGCAACAGAGGTATAAATGTTGCGCTCTTTAATGCTCGCCTTTACCGGCGTATAGCCCTTACGTTCACTCCTATTCTCATCTGCGCACCCTGGAGCCTTGAATTAATCATTAATCCCAACCGTTTCTTGATGGATTCTGGATTTCTACTGCAAGGTGGGGGGCCAAACGTTGCGCTATTAGGAAATCCAGGTGGACCTGGATCTCTACCTTGGTATCTGATTAGCCCCTTAACACTGGTGCTGGCTATCTCACTTTTCTCATCTACCCGAGCTCGCTTCATTGCAGAAATTGGTTTTGTATCTCTTCTGATATCAATCTTCTTTAGCGCTATTTCGCTAAAAGGAAATGGCACAAATATTGCTACTCAGCTCTACCCAGGAACTTTGATGGTGATCACCACAATGACAGCAATAGCTGCTGCAATCGCAGTTTCCGATAAGTTGCGTGAAAGACTTAAGCAAACGCATGTGAATATCCGTCATATCTCCGCAGCGATTATGCTTATTGCAACTGCAACATATGCGCTCTCGTCAACTCTTTGGGTCGTGACAACCGCAGGTTCGGCTCCGCTGCAGAGTGGTCGCGAGGTAGTACTTCCGGCCTTCTTAGCAGTGGAAAAAGATGCAAAGACGATGGTTATTAGACAGCGCACCGTTGGAGATGAAGCATCTCTGAACTTCTATCTGGCTCGAGGCAGAGATGCTGCACTTGGCGATCCAGATTTAGCGCCACCAAATCGTGATCAGATCACGAATGCGGTAGTTGAGCTTGCAGATGGAAGTGGACTTACTGCCAGTACAACTTTTGCGTTAAATGGCATCAAGTATCTATTCCTGAAGAATCCAACGGATGAAAATCTGGTGCGAATAATTGATGGATTAGGTGGGTTCACAAGAGCATCATCCACAAATGCGGGTATAGTTTGGAAAATCTCTGTTAATACTGGAAAAGTTTTATTCACAAGCCTTGCGGGAAAATCTTCAGTCCTTCAAGTAAGTGAATCTGAATTCGAAGTAACTGTTCCAGAGCCAGGAACGTTAACGCTAACCGAAAACTATGCGCAAGGTTGGCGAGCAATGCAAGAAGGTCAGCGGTTAAAAAGAAATCGCAGCGTAGATAATTTGCCGATCTTTGAAGTTACCCAACCTGGCTCGGTTACATTCCTCTATGACGGTTCACTAAGACGCGCCTTAGTTTCTTTGCAAACGATTATCTTTATAACAGTAATCGTATTAGCACTTCCCGCTGGCAGAAGACGTCGAGAGATTGAAGATTCGGAGCTGGCATGAGGTTCGGGCGCCCATTAGCTTTAATAATCTCTCTCGGATTGGTTTTATTGCTGTCTAATGCAACGGATGCAGCGGTTTCTGAGAGTAAATTCTCGTCAAATTATCCCGCAGTAGTTTGTCCCTCAACCCCTGGCGGTTTAACGACTGCAATTTCTCTTCCTTCGACGAAAAGCGAAATACGTCTGGCAGGAACTAAATCACTATCACTAATTCCATCGCAGACTTTGCGTTATATGCAGAAGAAATCTCCAATTGTTTTTGAGTCTAAAGGAGTAACTCCTGTTCTCTGGCAGATAAGAAAAGGGGTTTGGGCGGGCGCAAGCATTTGTTCATCCTCGCAAAGCGAACAGTGGTTTGTTGGAGGTGCGGCAGATGTGACGAGTAAAGGGCGTTTAATTCTGGTCAATAGTGGCTTGAGTGCAGCTAGCGTAGATATCGAACTTTGGAATGAGATAGGGCTTCAACCAACTAAGGCTATTTCCATCAAGGCTAATTCGTATTTGGAGATTGGTGTTGATTCACTGGCACCTGGTTCGCAGTCTCTAGTAATTAAAACAATAACTCGGGCGGGACGAGTTACTAGTTATATGGTTGATGAACGAGGTCGGGGTTTACGTGCTCTAGGTGGAGACATCATTAACTTCACACCTAACGCCAGCAAAGAGGTTTTCATCCCAGCGATTGCGCACACCGTTCGAAAAGTTGGTTCCAGGACGGTTGAGCTACCTCACTCTCTGCGCGTACTTGTACCCGGTGAAATTGATGCCCGTATCACAGTTTCAGTCTTTTCAACCGATGGTTCATTTATTCCCGCAGGGCTTGAAGGGAAAATCGTTAAGAGCGGCTCGGTAGCGACGTTAGATCTAAATCCAAATCTGCCGTCCAGTAAATTCGGAATTCGGATTACATCAGATGAACCAATAGTCGCCTCCGTCTTTTCGCCGACAATTTCTGAGGGCAAATCTGACTTTATCTGGAGTACTGCCGCCAATGAATTAAAGCCTTCTATCTTTTCCGTTGCTGGCCTTGCGCCACAACTTTTATTTATCGGCGAGAGAGTTAAGGTTGAACTCGAACTATTCTTCAATGGCGGAAAGCGCAAAACCATCTCTGTTGATGCCGAGGATATAGCCGCTATAAAAATTCCTGATGGTGTTCGCACTGTCTCGGTTGTAAAGGCAGATAAAGGAATCTATGGCGCAGGTTTAATCGCTACCAAGAGTGGCTACGGATATTTCCCGCTATCGGCCGGAAGTACTCTCACTAAATCCTCGGTCCCTAAGGCCAATATCCGAGTTTTAACTCCCTGACAATCCCAGATTTTTTGCTAGGCAACCACTAGCCTTAGCGTTATGAGTAAGTTGGCGCGCACTGGGCGCAGTTGTTCGCGGGTGAGTTGTCGAAGCTTGGCTTCAATGACACTGACTTATATCTATGCGGATTCAACGGCCGTCCTTGGCCCTCTTGCTACATTTTCAGAACCTCATTCTTATGATCTATGCGATGCGCATGGCAAGCGCTTAACCGTTCCGAATGGTTGGACAGTGATCAAAGAAGAATCTTCGCAAGCCGGCCAAGGGCCATCTGAGGATGATCTAATGGCGATCGCAGATGCTGTGCGCGAAGTAGCTGCCAATCATGCAACAAATGTAGATGTTAACTCGCCAACTTCAGTCAATGATTCAGCTAATCTCGGTCGACGCGGTCATTTACGTGCTGTTCCGTCTTAACTTCAAAGGAATACGTTATTTCAATTTTTAAGGCTTACGACATTCGCGGCTTAGTTGATGTAGAAATTACCGCCGACTTTACCTTTGCAACCGGAGTAGCATTCGCCAGATTCTTGCAACAAGAACGTGAACCCGGAACCGTTGTAATTGGCGAAGATATGCGCCCATCAACACCAGTTTTTGCAGATGCTTTTTCTGCAGGCGTGACTTCTCAAGGCTTTGACGTCACAAGAATCGGACTGGCATCTACTGACATGCTCTACTTCGCGGCAGGAAAACTAAACGTTCCAGGCGCCATGTTCACGGCAAGCCACAACCCGGCCGAATACAACGGAATCAAACTCTGCCTAAGTGGAGCGCGGCCGATTGGAAAAGAGTCCGGGCTTCTCACTATTGAAAGATTTGTTAATGAAGGTTCACCTATTGACTTTAGAAGTGTAGGAAAAGAATCGAAGCAGAATTTGCTTCCTTCTTATGTTGATCATTTGCTTTCGCTTGTCAACCTATCGCAAATCCGCCCGCTAAAGGTGGTTATAGATGCAGGTAACGGCATGGCGGGGCATACTGCTCCCGCAGTGTTTGAGCGGCTCAACTGCGAAGTTATCCCCATGTATTTTGAGTTGGATGGCACTTTTCCTAATCATGAGGCAAATCCAATTGATGCAAAAAATTTGAAGGATTTACAGAAAGCGGTCAAAAAACATAAAGCCGACATTGGTTTAGCCTTTGATGGAGATGCCGATCGCTGTTTCTTGGTGGATGAAAATGGAGATTTAGTTAATCCTTCAACGTTAACTGCATTGATTGCACACCGTGAATTGAAAAAGTACCCAGGTGCAAACATTATCTATAACTTAATCTCATCACGTGCCGTTGTTGAAATAATAGAAGAAAATGGCGGTAAAGCTATTCGCTCTAGAGTTGGCCACTCATATATAAAGCAATTGATGGCAGAGACGGGAGCAGTTTTCGGCGGAGAACACTCCGGTCACTTCTATTTTAAAGAGTTCTGGAGAGCAGACTCTGGAATGTTGGCGGCATTGCACGCAATTGCAGCCCTTGGGGAAGTAAGCGCGCCAATGTCTAAAATTTTGAAACCTTACGCCCGTTACATTGCAAGTGGCGAAATAAACTCAACCGTTTCCGATGCGCAATTCGCCATGAATCAAGTGGAAAAGATTTACAGTAAAAAAGAGGGCGTAGCCGTCGATCATCTTGATGGTCTGACGATTAATGGGGATGACTGGTGGTTCAACCTTCGCGCATCCAATACTGAACCCCTCCTTCGACTAAACGTTGAGGCTTCTACCGAATCCCGCATGAAGAAGGTACGAGATGATGTACTTATCACGATTCGATGAGACCTCGATATCATCACATTAATCCCATAACTAGTACGATATCCCTCTAGCCGACTAGCACAGTAGAGCCCTACGCCGAAGGTCAAGCGAAAAAACAGCCGTTTATTTAGGGAGATATAAAAATGACACCTGTTACAACAATTCCAAAGCACGATATCGCAGATGCTTCACTTGCAGCCGAAGGCCGCAAGAAGATCGAATGGGCAGAACGCAACATGCCTGTGCTCGCGCAAATTCGTGAGCGTTTTGAAAAGTCACAACCATTTGTAGGCGTACGAATCTCAGCTTGTATGCACGTAACTACCGAAACAGCCAACTTGATGCGCGTGCTGAAGGCAGGTGGGGCAGAGATTGCACTTTGTGCATCTAACCCACTTTCAACGCAAGATGACACAGCAGCAGCGCTTGTGCACGAATACGGAATCTCAGTATTTGCCCGCAATGCAGTTGATCGTGATGGTTACTACGCGCATATCAACGCAGCACTCGATATCGAACCACACCAAGTATTTGATGATGGTTGCGATCTTGTAAATACACTTCACACAACTCGCAAAGAACTTCTTCCTAATATTGCTGGTGGCTGCGAAGAAACGACAACCGGAGTAATCCGTCTCAATCAGATGGCCAAAGATGGCGCACTCACATTTCCTATGATTGCGGTGAATGACACAGATACCAAGCACATGTTCGATAACCGTTACGGAACTGGTCAATCGACACTTGATGCTGTCTTCCGTGCTACAAACTTCCTACTTGCAGGTCGCGTAGTTGTAGTCGCTGGCTTTGGATATTGCGGTAAGGGCGTTGCAGAGCGTGCTAAAGGTATGGGCGCTGATGTAATCGTTACTGAAATTGATCCAACAAAAGCGCTAGATGCCATGATGCAAGGCTTCCGCGTAATGCCGATGGTCGATGCAGCAAAGCTCGGAGATGTTTTCATTACAGTCACAGGAAACCGTGATGTACTTCGCGACGAACACTTCGCCGTTATGAAGGATGGAGCAATCATGGCTAACTCTGGCCACTTCGATATTGAAATTGATGTCGCTTGGCTTGAACAGAACGCCAAGAAGAAGAATTCTAAAATGCGCCACCAGACCGACGAATACGTTCTCGCTGATGGCCGCCGCTTACTTCTGCTTGCCGAAGGCCGACTAGTCAACCTAGGTGCGGCAGAAGGACACCCAGCTTCTGTTATGGATATGTCATTCTCTGATCAGGCACTTACTGCTGAATATCTTGTTAAGGAAGCTAAGAATCTTCCTGCAGGCGTTCACAACGTTCCAACATATATCGATAAGGAAGTTGCCAGCCTAAAGTTGATTTCTATGGGCGGACGCATCGATACATTAACTCCTGCACAAGATATGTACCTCAACTCTTGGGAGCACGGTAGCTAATGACTTTGGTTATGGTCGTCGATGACGACCAAGACCTGGCAGAGATGCTCGGTATCGTTTTAACTGGTGCCGGCATCGATGTCGATCTCGTAAGTCGTGGCGACGAGGTTCTGGAGGTATTTAGAAATAATCCTCCAGATCTCGTACTGCTAGATGTAATGCTTCCCGGTTTAGATGGAATTGAAGTTTGCAAGTTAATTCGCGCTGAATCTATGGTGCCAATCGTGATGTTAAGCGCAAAAGGTGACACTCACGATGTTGTGCGCGGACTTGAAGCTGGCGCCGATGATTACATGGTTAAACCATTTCGCCACCCTTCAGAGTTAATTGCGCGAATTCGCACACGGCTGCGCCGCACCAATGCAGATATTTCAGGCCTCCTAGTTATTGGTGACCTCTCCATCGACGTTACTGCACACGAAGTCAGTAGAGCAGGAAAAAAGATCGCTCTTACTCGCTTGGAATTTGATTTATTGGTTGCGCTAGCCAAAGAACCAGGACGAGTTTTCACACGTGATGCGCTCTTGGGTGAAGTTTGGGGTTATCGCCACTCAACCGATACTCGCTTAGTAAATGTCCATGTGCAGCGCCTTCGCTCTAAAGTCGAACATGATCCAGAGCACCCGCAGATTGTTATGACAGTCCGTGGCGTTGGATATAAAGCAGGAGTATTGGGCGGTTCCTAATATGAACCGATTTATCTTTAAAGTAAAAACTTCACTTGCCGCAAAAGTGATTTTTTCAACAGTTCTTCTCTCACTTGGAGTTGTTTGGCTAACAGGCTCAGCCCTATATTCACAGCTCTCCGATGGCGTAAAGCAAGTTAATTTAGAGAGTTCTTTGGCTGAGGCTCGATCTTCTTTCTTCAATGCACAATATGAATTTCTCTTAGTTGAGGGTGCAAATACGGATATCATCACAGAGACAGTTCAAAAGATAATTATTTCATCGACTGAGGTAAGTCTTAATCAAGATAGAAAATCAATTTTCTTGAACCGTTTTGGAAAGAGCGCACCCCCATCAGTTGGTGAAGTTGCACCAGATTACAGCACCGCAACTGATGAAATAATCGTCTCTTCTTTTCCAAGTGATTTGAGGCAGAGAGTAAGAGCAAGCGATTTAGTTGAATACAAGTATGCGAAAGTTAAATATAAAAATCGTGAAGATGCGAATGTTTTAATTGCCGGAAAAAGAATTGCAATTCCTGATTCTGGTAAATATGAAATGTATTTGGTTTATTCATTAAATAATCAGAATACAACCCTCTCACTGATTAAGAATTCTCTATTTTTCACTGGACTTGCACTACTTTTCTTAATTGGATTAATTACTTGGCTCGTTGTTAGGCAGGTAGTTCGACCAGTGAGAGAAGCGGCCCGTATCGCTCAACAGTTTACCGAAGGTGATTTTTCACAACGAATGAAGGTGGAAAGTTCTGACGAAATCGCTACATTAGGAACTGCATTTAATGAGATGGCACTTGCCCTTAATTCACAAATTACCCGCCTGGAAAACTTGTCGAGAGTCCAGCAGCGTTTTGTATCTGATGTATCTCACGAACTTAGAACTCCACTAACAACTCTTCGTATGGCATCTGAAGTAATTTATAGCGCCAAAGCAGATTTTGATCCAAATGTTGCACGAAGCTCGGAACTATTAGTTGCCCAACTCGATCGCTTTGAGAAGCTACTTGAAGATCTTTTGGAAGTAAGCCGTTTTGATGCTGAAGTAGCCGTCTTGGAGCCAGTTGATTTTGACTTGGTCAGATTGATAGAAAGATGTATTGAAGATGTACGTGCCAACGCTCATGACCATCCGATTTCTGTAGAAATAGACCACGAAACAGAGCAGGTAATGGTTAAGGCAGATATTCGCCGCGTCGAGCGAATAATGCGTAACTTACTTTCAAATGCCCTAGACCATGCAGATGAGAAACCAATTAAGGTTTCGGTGGTAGCTACTTCAACTGAGGTTGGAGTTGGAGTTAGAGATTTTGGTCCCGGAATGGATCAGACATCACTTTCTAGAGTGTTCGATCGATTCTGGCGTGCCGATCCATCGCGCGCACGTGTTCGCGGAGGTACCGGTCTTGGTCTTTCAATCGCGTTAGAGGATGCCCGTTTACATAATGGGGAACTTGATGCTTGGGGCTATCCAGGTCATGGCGCTCACTTTGTTCTAACTCTTCCCTTGATCGCAGGGGCGCAAATTTCAGGACGTCCTATTCGCCCACAACCAAAAGATTATCCTCAGCCCGTTTAAGTTAATTAAATTTTCTAAGCATTGGAGCAATACTCCAATAGTGCTCAGCCTCTCTGAAATAATCTTTCCGTCGCGATGTATCGGCTGTTCGACTTTAGGGATATCTATTTGCTCAGAATGTCGAAAACAGTGGCACCCGCATTTTTATAAGAGAGCAATCACATTTAACAACGAAGAGTTTCCAGTTTTCTCATCAGTGAAATACTCAGCAATCGCTTCAAGAGTCCTACTAAGTTCAAAAGAATCACAAATAAGAGCTGCTGATCAATTATTGGTGGCAGGTATAGAGCACTCACTTAATTTATTTGTAAACCAGTATGGCCCTGCAACGCTAGTTCCAATTCCGTCTCGAAATTCTGCCAACCGAAGACGTGGCAGAAATTTTTTACAAGAGCTAACTTTAGAAGTTGCACAGCGGAAACAACTTCCTTGTCAATCTTTACTTTCACACAATAGAAAAGTGCGGGATCAATCTAACTTGAGCCAAGTTGATCGATCAGAAAACGTCGCAGGTTCATTCTCAGTATCACGTGCAATATCAGTCGATATTCCAAGAGGGAATATCGAAGCAAAAATTATTGTTATTGATGATCTAGTAACCACCGGGGCCACCCTGGGGGAGGCTATTCGGGCCTTGCGGATGGCAGGTTTTTCCGTTCTCGGAGCGGTAACTAGCTGTACGGCTCAACCCCTACGATAAGGGGTCTAGATTTTAGAAAGCGTTGGGGAAAGGGTCGTAAATGGCAAAGATTGTTGACCGAATCATGCGAGCTGGTGAAGGAAAGATTCTCCGCGAGCTAAGCAAGGTTGTCGATCAAGTTAACGCCTTTGAACCAGCGATCTCGTCTCTCTCAGATGAAGCGCTTCGCGAAAAGACAACCGAATTCAAATCGCGCCTCGCTGCGGGTTCTACGCTAGATGACTTACTTCCTGAAGCTTTTGCAGTTGTTCGAGAAGCGGCAAAACGAACTCTTGGCCAGCGCCACTATGACGTTCAGATTATGGGTGGAGCAGCGCTACATCGCGGAAATATCGCCGAAATGCGAACCGGTGAAGGTAAGACTTTGGTTGCAACTCTTCCTTCATACTTAAATGCACTTGCTGGTCGCGGAGTCCACGTCGTTACAGTAAATGATTATCTTGCAGAACGCGATAGCGAATGGATGGGTCGTATTCATCGCTTCCTCGGACTCACCGTTGGAGTAATCGTAAATAGCATGACGCCAACGCAGAGACGCGTCGCATACAACTCTGATATCACGTATGGCACCAATAATGAGTTTGGTTTTGATTATCTGCGTGACAACATGGCTTGGTCAATTGATGATTGCGTTCAGCGAGATCATTTCTTTGCAGTGGTAGATGAAGTTGACTCGATTCTTATCGATGAGGCACGTACTCCACTGATCATCAGCGGTCCAGCTGATAAAGCTACAAAATGGTATGTCGAATTTGCCAATATCGCAGAAAAGTTACAGCGCGATGTTCACTACGAAGTAGATGAGAAGAAGAAAACCATCGGAATCCTTGAAGATGGTGTTACCAGAGTCGAAGAACTTCTTAAGATTGAGAATCTCTACGAAGCTGCAAATACGACGCTAATTGGTTATTTAAATAACTCAGTCCGCGCCAAAGAGCTATTTAAGCGCGATAAAGATTACGTAGTCATGAATGGCGAACTTTTGATTGTCGATGAGCACACCGGACGTATGTTGTCCGGACGTCGCTATAGCGAGGGACTTCACCAGGCTCTAGAAGCAAAAGAGCGAATTGAAATTAAAGATGAAAACCAGACTCTAGCCACTATTACATTGCAAAATTATTTCCGTCTCTACGAAACCATCTCCGGTATGACTGGAACTGCGATGACTGAGGCTTCTGAATTTCAACAAATCTATAAACTTGGCGTAGTACCAATCCCGACTAATCGACCAATGCAACGTATTGATCAGGCCGATCTGGTCTATAAAACAGAACTTGGAAAATTTATTGCAGTTACTCAGGATATTGTCGAGCGCCATCGCAAAGGCCAACCAGTACTTGTCGGTACAGTTTCAGTTGAAAAATCTGAAGAATTATCTGCGCTCCTTAAAAAATCTGGTGTACCTCACGAAGTACTCAACGCAAAACACCACGAACGTGAAGCTTCGATTATCGCTCGTGCCGGAGTTAGCGGCGCTGTAACTGTTGCGACAAATATGGCAGGGCGCGGTACCGACATAATGCTCGGCGGTAACCCCGAATTCATGGCTGACTTTGAACTACAACGACG
Organism: Actinomycetota bacterium; assembly: GCA_041165825.1. Taxonomy (GTDB): domain Bacteria; phylum Actinomycetota; class Actinomycetes; order Nanopelagicales; family Nanopelagicaceae; genus Planktophila. Next base: position 39,149 of record JBEAMT010000064.1, read on the forward strand.
CGGACTTTCACCGGTTGATAACCCAGTTGAGTACGAGGCGGCTTGGCCAGAAGAAATTGCTAAGCAGAAAGCAGCTGTTGCCAAAGATCATGAAGCAGTAGTTGCACTCGGCGGTCTGTATGTACTCGGAACAGAGCGCCACGAATCTCGTCGCATTGATAATCAGCTCCGCGGTCGATCTGGACGTCAAGGCGATCCCGGAGAATCTCGCTTCTATCTTTCATTGCAAGATGATTTGATGCGACGCTTTAATTCAGCGCTTGTCGAACGTTTCCTATCAGCAGCGGGTCTACCTGATGATGCACCTATCGAATCAAAGATGGTCAGTAACGCAATTCGCTCGGCGCAAACTCAAGTTGAGGCGCAGAACTTCGAGATTCGTAAAAATGTCTTGAAATATGACGATGTCATGAACCGCCAGCGCGAAGTAATTTATGGCGAACGACGTTTGGTGCTCGAAGGCGAAGATATTTCTGCACAGGTCCAAACTTTCTTAGCTGACACTTTAGTTGCATATGTAAATGCCGAAACTGCTGAAGGCTATGCCGAAGATTGGGATCTAGATCGTCTATGGCAGGCGCTCAAGCTGATCTATCCAATTGGATTTACGGCGGAAGAGTTAATCGCAAGAGTGGGCTCGCGCGCAGCCCTTGATGTTGACTACCTAGCCGATCAAATTCTTGAAGATGCCACAGCGGCCTACGAAAAGCGTCAACAAGAGTTAGGCGAAGGTGTAATGCGTGAGTTAGAGCGCAAAGTCCTTCTCTCCGTTCTCGATCGCAAATGGCGCGAACATCTCTACGAGATGGATTATCTCCAAGAAGGAATTGGTCTTCGCGCCATGGCACAGCGCGATCCGTTAGTTGAGTACCAACGTGAAGGGTATGACCTCTTCGCTGCGATGATGGATGCGATTAAAGAAGAGTTGGCTAGCTTGGTCTTTAATGTGGAAGTCTCTGTTCAAGGCGATGGCTCTGAAGTAGTTGCAGCTGGTATTTCGGATAAACCTGCCGATCAAACAGCGCTGCAATACACCGCCGCTGACGAATCTGGAGTTTCCACTAAGGGTGAAATTTCCCGAAACTCACCGTGTCCATGTGGCTCAGGGAAAAAATATAAGCGTTGCCACGGCGCTGCTTAACCTAAAGTAGACGTAACTCAGTACAGAGCCAACGTTTATCAACACCCTCGAAGCGAATAATCATCGCTCGCAGACGATCACCATATCTAACTGTGATAGTTGACTCGCAAATTCCATCTAAGGGTTGACTTTGATGAATTGTTCTAATTCTGCCTATCTCTTTCTGACTTCCCACCTGCTTTAACAGCTGCATGTATATATGTCTATGGCAGCGAGAAATTAGTTGAGCAGGTTGCCGGCGCCCTGCCCATATCTCAACAACACTGATGGCAAATTTCATTGTCCATGTATGTAGGTCAGGAAGTTCACTCGCCGATGTAGGAACCGGTTCAAAACCAGGTTCGTACTCTTCTCCAAAACTTGTCGGAATTAAATAGAGCTTTGCACTCTGTTCGGGAAGCGGCTCTAACTTCTTCTTATTTGCTATTTCGGCTAATGAATACAGATCTAACTGTGGATGTGTCCATAGCGCTGGATCTTCAGAACTCGAAACTAGCCGAAGCTCTCTTTTTCTCTCTAAATATTCTGGCTGAGTTGTCATGGTGCAGGGTTGCTTGATCCTTAATAAATAACATCAATCTTCGGTGCTGTTTTTTCTCATACGAAAGTACTACTGTGAATAACCTCAGTAGGGCAGCGCAGAACTAGCCTTTAGTAACCCACTATGAATTCAGAGAAGAAGACCGCTCAAACTAGATTTATTGTCGCTGTCTCACTATTTGCAGCAGCCCTTATTTCAGCACTTTCCCTGACCGCTTTAGGAAATCGCACGGATAGCTATTGGATTGCTAAGGAAGATATAGCGCCTGGGTCAGAGATTTCCCGCGGACAGATTGCATTAATAAAGGTAGCTTTAGGGGAGAGCTCCTCTAGATATCTTTCGAGCCAGACTCCATTGGCAGGTAGTTTTATAACTCGAGCACAAAGTGCTGGCGAATTAATCGCAATTAATGACGTTAGCGATTTGGCTCCAGATCAATTAACTCAGCAAGTTCCAGTTGCAGTTCTTAATTCAGATCTACCCTCCGATATTTCAATCGGAGAAGCGGTAAATATTTATTGGGTTCCCGAATCCACAATGGGTGGGGTGCAGATCGGCGTCCCCGAAGTCGTAGTTAAGAGGGTCTATATTCGATCTATTGATAAGAAATCAGCGAATTTCACATCGCAAGTGGCTCTGACAATTTCACTTATTGATTCACAGATATTAAAACTTCTAAATGCCACTATTAGCGGACGGCTAGTCATTGTTCGCACGCTAGGTTAGCTGTGGATCCCTTACTGGCTCCATCAATCATAACTGCGATCTCAGATCCCGAATTTGAAGGGCTGGTATCGCGAGCATTATTTGACCAGGGCTGGAACGTAATCTCCCGAACGATGAATCTTTCAGAGCTGAAATTAGCCATCTCAACAAATTTAGATAAGAAACTTTTGGTTGTATTTTCTACAGATCTTCCTGATTTCTCTTCAGAGGAAATGGAAAAGTTAATTAATTCTGGATTATCAGCAATCGGATATTTAGATCAGGCTGGTATCTCAAAGGGTTACTACAAAGCTTTAGTTAGACCAACATCCCCTGAAGATCTAACCTTAACTATCTTAGAAAATATTCGATTCTCTGGAAATCGCACCCCACTGCTTCACACAAAGATCAAATTCAAAGCAAAAATCGTCGCAGTTGGCGGTATCGGACACTCAACTGCGAACACAACAGTTGCAATAAATCTGGCGCAAGAACTGGCAAATCAAAAGGTAAAGACCCTTCTCATTGAGGCTAATTTTCAGGCACCTGCTATCTCAGCATTTCTAGATCTACGCAAAATATCGAGTGAACCTAAATGGCGCCAGATTAACGAGAATCTTGCAGTCATGGAGTTAACTCACGAGACGATCACAGATTTCGAAGCCAGAATCATAATGGCCGGAGAGTGCTTTGATCAGATTGTTATTGATCTCGGATCTGTTGCATATTTGGCCAGAGAGCTATCTGACCGGCGCTGGAGTTCGCTAGTAAAGATCTGGGCAAGCCGCAACGCTGACACATTTATTCTCACGACTATCTCATCATTTATAGGAAGAAAACGCTACGAAGAGTTTGAACAAAGCTTTTCAAAGATATTCCTGCAGTCCGGCATTCATATCGTTGACACGCATATCTCTAACAAGCGAGATCGTGCATCCGGCATCGAAAGCAAGAGCGCTATGCGTTCTGCAACATTATGGAGCCTTCCTTGGGATCAACGTTCTTGCCAAGAAGCGATCACAGAACGTACGACTCTGGCTCAAGTTGCAGAGCGAGGGGCGCTGCGCAAAGAGTTCGTCAAAATAGCGCAGGCGATAGGCGCAGAATCCTTCAAGTAAATCTCAGACAAAATCTCTTATACCCTTAGCGCCATGCGTGGGTATCTTCCAGTAACTGTTGAGGAAATCGCTGCGTTCCTAGATTCACAAACCATGGAGTGCGGACCTTTGTACGCCCCCACTATCAAGTTTTTAACTGCGCATAATGAAATGGATGAAGAAGAAGGTGAGTTCATTCTCTCCATGCTCGCCGCTGATGAAGCGCTAGAGTTGCGTACAAAACCAGATGGGCCAGGTTTTGTTCTTGCGCTAGAAATAAACGATCCTGAAATAGCCGAGCATGGTGAAAACTTTGTGATTCTGAAAGATATGGCTAAATGGGAAAGCGTGCAATGCGCCTTCTTGGTCTCATCCGATGGTGAAGAGCTGACGTGGTTCGCTACACAAGAGATTAAACCATCGTTAGATAACTGGATAAACGGATAAACCGCAATGCCAAAATTAGAAGAATTTTTACGTGATCGTAGCCCGCTTGATGCCAAACAAATTAGACGAATTCGTGAGTTAACCGCCGACTGGCAATTACTAGCGGACCTTTCTTTTGCAGATTTAATTCTGTGGGTCCCGCTACGGAAAGATTTTAAGTCTTGGCCATCTGGCTATGTAGCAGTTGCCCATATCAGACCTACAACAGCTGCTACGGTCTTTAATCAGGATTTAATCGGAGAGGAAATTGCTTGGGGTTCACGTCCCCGAATTGATCAGGCGTTATCTGAAGCGGAAATAATCAGGGATGCGCAACCAGAGAAGTTTGGTGAAATTTTAATTAAAGAAGAGACGATTCCAGTAATTTTGAATGATCAAGTAATTGCAGTTATCTCTCGTCATCGCAACGCCGAACTAATGCGCCAACCTAGCCGCCTAGAGCTTAATTATCGCGAGGTTGCCCACAATGTTTACCGGATGGTCGCTGAAGGAACATTTCCATATACCGAACATAGCGAGTTATTCGATCCTGCGGTTCGCGTTGGAGACGGGTTGATTCGCTTAGATATCAATGGAGTGATCATCTACGCCAGCCCGAATGCAAAATCTGCCTTCAGTCGCATGGGATGGACGGGTGAACTAGAAGGAAATAATCTGGGTGCTGCTGCACGTAAAGTTTCAGTGGCAACACTTGAAGCTAATGAAGAAGCGATCGAAGTTGGCTTGAGCGGTAAAGCGCTAAGACGCGTAGAAATTGAAAACGCTGGCGGAACAGTTGACTTACTTGCGCTTCCTTTACTTGCTGGGGGAGATCGTATCGGCGCCATTGTTTTGTTGCAGAATGTGACCGAACTACGACGTCGTGAACGTGAGTTGGTAACAAAAGATGCGACTATCCGCGAAATACATCACCGTGTCAAAAATAATTTACAAACTGTATCTGCGCTACTTAGATTGCAATCACGTCGCATCGAAGATCCTTCGGCGAGCGCAGCGTTAAACGAAGCGGTTCGACGTATTGCCTCAATCGCACTCGTTCATGAAACATTATCCAGTAGCTCTGAAGCTTCAGTTGCATTTGATGATGTTTTAGATCGACTGGTCGCTCATGCTTTAGATTTAAGTCCGCGGATGGGTGAATTACAGATTTCCCGCACCGGAGAATTAGGAGCACTCGATCCCCGAATCGCTACGCCACTTTCTTTAGTTGTAACAGAATTAATTCATAACGCGCTAGAGCATGGACTAGCCGAATCAGGTAATCAATTGTCTCTAAAGGTATTGCGAAATGAGGAAGGTGCTGAGATAACAATCTTTGATGATGGAGTTGGCCTGCCCGATGGTTTTTCGCTTGCCCAATCTTCAAATCTGGGTCTGCAGATTGTGCGAACGCTAACTGAAAATGAATTGCGTGGAAATATAGATTTGGTTCGTACGCCTAGTGGAACTGAAGCGCGTTTAACTTTCCCGATCTAGATTGAGTTGCTCTGCTCTATCATGCGAGCGCGATTTCGTGCCGCGCGGCGCTTAAGGGCGCGACGTTCATCTTCTGAAAGACCGCCCCAGACTCCGGCATCTTGACCACTCTCTAACGCCCACGCCAGACAAGCATCTTTAACAACGCAGCGGTTACAGACCTTCTTCGCTTCTTCGATCTGGGTTAAGGCAGGACCGGTATTACCCACCGGAAAGAAGAGCTCTGGATCTTCTTCGCGGCATGCTGATTGATGTCGCCAATCCATGAGTTATCTCCTTCTAGTACTAAAAAATTTAAGAGACGCGTTGAGAATCTTCTCTATTCGCGTAAGTAGGTAATTCTCCCTGTTACCTCCTTGATTAACAAGGATGAATGGAAAGAGATTTGGTAAATGTGAGGTGATTTAGGTCGCGTGCCCCCGACAGGATTCGAACCTGTGCACCCGCCTCCGGAGGGCGGTGCTCTATCCCCTGAGCTACGGGGGCGCAGGTACCACTAGATTACCCAACTTACCTGACTAAGCAGGAATTGCTATCACCTGAAAGAATGCTCGTCATGGAGATCGCATATTTTGCAACTGGATGTTTCTGGGGCGCCGAGAGGCGTTATTGGAAGATTGATGGAGTTGTCAGCACTAGCGTTGGCTACATGGGTGGAACCACACCCAATCCAAGCTACGAAGCAGTTTGCACCGGAAAAACTGGTCACGCAGAAATGGTCTGTGTTGAATTTGATCCAAACTACGTTTCATACCGTCGTTTATTGGAAGAGTTCTGGACGATGCACGATCCAACTTCTCTAAATCAACAAGGTGGAGATATTGGAACCCAGTACCGAAGTGCGATTTATACAACCAGCGCAGATCAGATGGCGCAAGCGCTCGCAACGCGCGATCTCTATCAAAGCGCACTTACTGCAGATGGAATTGGACCAATCGTTACAGAAATTTTGGATGCCACTGGAGTCGAGTACTACTTGGCGGAGGAGTATCACCAAAAGTATCTCGCGAAGAACCCAAATGGCTACGACTGTCATTCCAGCACTGGAACGCCATTTCCTCAAGGAGCTAGCATCTAATGGCGAAGAAAATTGAGATTAATGAAGATGAATTAAAGGCAAGGCTAGATCCTCTTTCCTATGAAGTTCTACGCAACGGAGCTACTGAGCGCCCCTTTACCGGCGAATATACAGATAGCGAAACGGTCGGAATTTATCGCTGCAAAGCGTGCAACGCTGAACTCTTTCGCTCTGAAACAAAATTTCATTCCGGATGCGGTTGGCCTTCATTTTATGCACCGACCGCAGATGATGCCGTTACCTTGATTGAAGATCGATCACTTGCGCCAAGAATCCGTACTGAAGTTCGGTGTGCTTCATGTGACTCACATCTTGGCCATGTCTTTGAAGGTGAAGGTTTTGAGGTTCCAACAGATCAACGATGGTGCATTAACTCGGTCTCGATGATTTTGGAAGCTAAGTAATCTAGATTTGCAGGAGCTTAAGGAGCTGTGAAAGGGGGAGCAATGGCAGGAATCAAAGAGATAGCTGAAGAAGCAGGCGTATCAACTGCGACAGTTTCGCGCGCCCTGCGCGGCTTCCATCACGTTAACGATGCCACACGCGCCAAGATTTTGGCTGCAGCTGAAAAATTAAATTACCCAATGTCGCCGGCAACTACGCGCACCCATCTGGGAAGAACTAACAGCATCGGAGTGGTTGCACCCTACATCTCGCGTTGGTATTTCGCTCAGGTAATCAGTGGCGCTGAACAAGCCCTGCGTGAGGCTGGATTTGATTTACTTCTTTATAACTTTAGCCAGATGAAAGGGCGTGAGCGTCTTTTTCAACACCAGCTGTTAAAGGGTCGAGTTGATGCACTAATCGTTATTAGCTTGCCTCCAACTGAAGAAGAGTTTGATTCTATTCTCAATCTTGGAATACCAGTGTCTTTGGTAGGAATGCACCATCAGAAATGTTCTAGTGTGGCAATTGATGATGTGGCTGCTGCGCGAACAGCAACGCAGCATTTGGTTAATCAAGGGCATAAGAAAATTGGCTTGATGTCAGGGCACCCAGATGATCCATTTAACTTCAGCGTTCCGCAAGATCGCCGTAAAGGCTTTATGCAGGCGCTGATGGAAAACGATCTGGAGTGGGTGCCATCGCGCGAAGTTCATGGTGACTTCACCATGCATACCGCATCACGTGCGATGGATGATTTATTAGCGCGCCCGAATCGTCCAACTGCGATCTTCTGCGAATCAGATGAAATGGCTTTTGGTGCAATGCAGGCTGCGCGTCGCCATGGTTTACGAATCCCCGAGGATTTATCAATTATTGGATTTGATGGTCATGAAATGTCCGAGTACACAGATTTAACAACTATCGAGCAACCAGTGCCGCTAATGGGCGAGATGGCGGCGTGGTCAATCATGGAGAGATTACGTAAGCCAAGCGCAGAACCTCATTCGCTGGTTCTTCCAACAACCCTTGTGGTTCGAAATTCAACGCGCCGCCTTTCTCCAAACGAGGCATAACTGGCATACTCACGCACATGAGTGATCGCTTAGTTTCTGCACCTACTCTTGCCGAATTACAAAAACACCGGAGCGAAAAGTGGCGTGGATTTGCGCACGACATTCTTCCTTTGCCAGTAGCCGAGATGGATTACCCCGTTGCTGAGCCAATTCGGGAAATTTTATCTGAAATGGTTTCGACATCAGATATGGGATATCTCGGTTCGATACCCGAGATGGGAAATTCATTCTCTGGCTTTGCAAAACGTCGCTGGAATTGGGAAGTAGAGCCAACTTTTGTTCGCGTCGCAACAGATGTTGGAGTTGCAGTAGTTGAGTTATTGCGAGTTTTTACCAAGCCCGGCGATAAAGTCTTAATTAGCTCTCCTGTTTACCAAAATTTTTACACTTGGATGAATGAGACCAAAATAGAAATGGTTGATGTTCCGTATGTAAAGAATTCAGAAGAGCGTGACGGCACGGGCTGGAGCCATGATTGGGCCGGAATTGAGAATGCTTATCAAAAAGGGTTAAAGGTTCATTTGCTTTGCAGTCCTCATAACCCAATGGGAAAGGTCTATAGCAAAGAAGATCTTCTGCGCATAATCGCTTTAGCCAAAAAACACGCAGTAACTGTTATTTCAGATGAGATTCATGCACCTCTAACCTTTAAAGAGCAGCCTTTTACTCCGTTTCTTGCTCTCGGTGAAGATGCTGCTGAAGTCGGCATCGCAGTAACTGCGGCAAGCAAGGGTTGGAATATTGCTGGCTTAAAGTGCGCAATCATTATCTCGCAAAATGCCAAGATGCATGAAAAGTTAAATGAATTGCCACCAGCGTTGCACTACCGCGCCTCTCTTCTAGGAGCATTTGCCACCGTCGCAGCATTTGAAAAAGGTGAACAATGGCTAGATACGGTACTTAGCCAACTAGACCAGAATAGAAATTTGATTGCAGAACTAATCAAATCGAAGATCCCCACAATCGGTTACACGATTCCACACAGCTCTTATTTAGCCTGGCTTGATGTTAGTAAGTTAAATCTCGGCGAAGATCCAGGTGCGGCAATTTTGGAAAGAGCGAAAGTTGCGTTCAATCCGGGCCACATATACGGTGCAAAAGGAAGAGATTATGTACGCCTTAACTTTGCCACTAGTCCAGAAATA
>JBEAMT010000065.1:0-6790 GCA_041165825.1 Actinomycetota bacterium
TCCGTTACGTGCTTTACGTGAATCTGTTACGACGATGCGGAAAAATGGTGTGCGGATCTTTCCCATGCGCATTAAGCGAATTTTTGTAGACAAAGAAGTAGTGCTCCTAAAAAGTGTGTCGCATCATTAACTATGCAGCGGGGTGCGCATGTATTCGATACAACTGTGGATATGGATGTTGTGGGGGTAGAGGGCCCCTCAACAGGAGGCTAATCTTGCCATCTCCGCGTGTAGATGCGAAATCCAAGCGTGAGTACCGCTTGGCCTAGCCCTTTTCTTCGAGGGCGCGTTTTGCTGGATTGCCCGACTTCGACTTCTTCTTAGTTGGTTGCTGGCTGACCTTTTGAACAGGTGCGGGCATCCCCGGCGGCATACCCAGCCCCGGCGGTAACCCTTTTCCGGTGCGCATCTGCTTCATCATTTTCTGCGCTGCTGCGAATTTATCAACTAAGGAATTTACATCTTGAACTTTGCGACCAGCACCGAGTGCAATACGCGCCCGCCTTGATCCGTTTAATACTTTTGGGTCGCGTCTTTCAAGTGGAGTCATGGATTGAACTATCGACTTTGTGCGAACAACTTCGGAGTCATCGAAATTTTCTATCTGCTTCTTCATTCCAGCAGCGCCTGGCAACATTCCCAGTAACTTAGACATAGAACCCATCTTCGACATCGCCTCTAACTGATCGAGGAAATCTTCAAGAGTGAAGTCATCACCGCGTGCAAACTTCTCTTCTAGCCGTGCAGAACTTTCACCATCAAAGGCCTTCTTGGCCTGTTCGGCCAAAGTTGCGACATCGCCAAGGCCCAAAATGCGCGAAGCCATGCGATCGGGATAGAAGATATCGAAATCTGAAAGTTTTTCACCAGTAGATGAAAACATGATTGGTTTACCAGTCAATTGTGTGATCGAAAGCGCTGCGCCACCTCGCGCGTCACCATCTAGCTTGGTGAGAACCACACCATCAAAGCCAACGCCATCCTGAAAAGCCTGCGCAGTGCGAACCGCGTCCTGACCGATCATCGCATCTACAACGAAGAGGATCTCATCTGGTGAAATTGCATCGCGGATAGCGATTGCCTCGCGCATTAAATCTTCATCTACACCTAAGCGACCTGCAGTATCCACGATCACCATGTTGTATAACTTTGATTTTGCGAAAGCGATTCCTTGCTCTGCCACCTTCACTGGATTACCAACACCGTTTCCAGGTTCAGGTGCAAAGACCGGGACGCCAACGCTTTCGCCGACTACCTGTAATTGGTTAACGGCATTTGGACGTTGTAAATCTGATGCAACAAGCAATGGAGTATTGCCTTGTTCGGCATAGAACTTGGCGAGTTTTCCAGCCAAAGTAGTTTTACCTGCGCCTTGTAAACCGGCCAACATGATTACGGTTGGAGCAGTCTTTGCAAAGCGAACCCTACGGGCCGATCCACCTAGGATCGCTACTAATTCAGAGTTAACTATCTCAAATATTGCTTGCGCTTGATTTGTTCCGGATTGCAGATTTGGAAGAGCCTCAAGAGACTTAGTACGAATACGTTCTATGAAGCTGTCTACGACTGGCAGTGCAACATCAGATTCAAGCAACGCAGTACGGACTTCCAGACAAGTATTTTCGATATCTGAGGGTGAGATCTTTCCTCGCAAACGCAGTGATGAAAAGGCGTTGGAAAATTTTGAGGAAAGGTTGTCAAACATAATGTGGCAATACTACTTCAAAGCTATATCAGGCTAGTGCTGCGGTTAGGCGGGCAGCCAAATCTGTAGCGCGATCTGCAGAGAGCGCTCCCCCACCAATTTCGGTCACATACAGGGTATCGATCGCTTCGGCGCCAAGTGTTGTCACGATCGCAGAGCGAATATCTACTCGTGATTTTGTAATCACATCGCCGATTCCAAATAAAAGAGCAGGTCGGTCATGGCTTCTAACTTCGATGATCGTTGCATCCGTTGCCGCATCCATAAATGTCTCAACAATCGGTGAGGGAACGGGAATTGATGGGATATTTGCATAATCTGCAATTCGTCGTGCAATACGATCCTTCAAATCACTAGAGTCGATTAGTGCTTGAGCGATGGCCTCTTTAATTGTCTCCTCATCAACGGATGGCGCAAATTGGCTGGGGCTCACAATCCATTTCATAATTGCGCTGGAGCCAATTGTTTGAGTACGCGCTGATCGCACATCGAATCTCGCAAGGTTTAATACACCAGCGACTATTGAGAGAAGTCCGGTCTGGTCGGGCGCGATAATCTCGATAGCGAAATCTGAATCATGCGACTCAATTTTTACCAGCAATTCACCAGAGTTAGCTAGAACTCTTTGTTCATCTGTAAATTCTGGCTGACTGGCAATTGTGTTATCAGTGAGGGCAGAAGTAACGCGTCTGACTAGGTCAGCTAAAAGACTCTCTTTCCAATCACTCCACGCGGCACGACCAGTGGCTTCGCCGTCGGCGATACTGAGCGCGTGTAATAGTTCGAGAGTCTGCAGATCTGGAATGACTGCAGTAACGCTGGCAATTGTTGCTGGATCGTCTAAATCTCTTCTTGTCGCAGTGGCGCTAAGAAGTAGGTGATGTTTTACCAATAGCTTAATTGTCTTGATATCTCTCTCATCAAATCCGACACGACGGGCGAGTGGCTCAATCAATTTTTCACCACGATCGCAGTGATCTTCTTGACTACCTTTTCCAATATCGTGAAATAGTGCAGCAAAGAGAAGTAGATCAGGGCGGTGAACTTTTCTAGTTAGGGCTGCCGCATACGCCGCAGTTTCAACCATGTGGCGATCTACGGTATGCCTATGTAGCGCATTCCGCTGTGGAAGTGAGCGAACAGATCTCCACTCAGGTAACCAATAAAAAAGAATTTCCTCTTGATCCAGACTTTCCCATATTCGCACCATCGGATCTCCGGCACCGATTAGCGCAATCAAATTTTCACGCGCCGCTCTTGGCCATGGGTTAGGCAATTTTCCTGCACCATCTCGATAGGAATCTGCCAGTTTTTGCAGCGTTGCCGGTGAAACTGGAAGTCCGGCTTGGGCGGCAACTGCTGCCGCGCGTAGACCGATTATCGGATCCTTTGCCAAATCAAATTCGCTATCGATTTGTACTTCTTGATGAGCAATAGAAATTCCTTGAGCAACTTGGGTAACACGAGGCTTCTTAAGAAATCTACCAAGACCATCTTTGCCACGATGATCTAAGCGATACCAAGTCGATTCCAGAAGATAATCAACCGATCTAGCAGCCTGTGCTATTTCAGACATCAAGGCATCGGCATCGACATATTTGAGAAGTTCTGCAACTTTATCTTGCTCTTGAAATAAAAGTCGATCTTTATCTCGCCCCGTTACGGTGTGGAGCGCTTCACGAGCGCTCATCAAAACTGATTCAGCGTTACTGATATGTTCTAGCGAAACTGAAATGGCGCCAGAAATTGCAATGGCACGAAGCGCATTAATATCGCGTAACCCGCCTCGTGCCTCCTTTAAATCTGGCTCAAGCAAATAGGCCAAGTCACCAGCTCTTTTATGGCGCTCAACTAGCGAACTTCGCAACTGCGGCAGGCGTTCTCGTGAATTACTACGCCAATCTTCAATAGCATCGTGTTGAACTGCCGCAACTAGATCTGCATCTCCACAAATCAATCTAATATCAAGTAGACCGAGTGCGACCTTAAGGTCTGATCTTGCACTTTCACGAGTTTCACTGCGAGTACGCACTGAGTGATCTACTTTGAATGATTTATCCCAAAGTGGGTAAAGAACTTTGTTAACTAGTTCGCCAAGATCCTTCTCAGCAATCTTTCCGTTATGGAGAAAGAGAATGTCGAGATCTGAGCCTGGTGACAACTCGCCTCGACCATATCCGCCAACTGCAGCGAGTGCTAACCCAGATAAGTGAGTTGCTGCTTCAGTAAATAGCGAGCGAAGGAAACGATCGCTCTCGTTCGATCGTTCCCTTCGCTCACGAGTTGCCACGCAGATACCTTACTTACTTGCTCTCCCCCTAGATCGCGTCCGTTCCACGTTCGCCCGTTCTTACTCGAACGATTGAGTCAACCGGTGTTGTCCAAACTTTTCCATCTCCGATTGATCCCGTAGATGCTGCCTTAACGATTACATCGACAATTGCTGCCGCATCTTTGTCATCAACTAGTACCTCAAGGCGAACTTTCGGTACTAAGTCGACTGTGTACTCCGCACCGCGATACACCTCGGTGTGGCCGCGTTGACGTCCGAAGCCACTAGCTTCAGAGACTGTCATTCCGGTAACACCGGCTGCTTGCAGTGCATCTTTGACTTCATCTAACTTAAATGGTTTCAAGATAGCTGTAATTAACTTCATAGCAATGAACCTCCTCGTGATGAACTTGTCATTTCATAAGCAGTCTCGGCGTGCTCGTTGAGGTCGATACCTTCGACTTCAGCATCCTTCTTTACACGGAAACCTATTGTCTTCTCGATTGCATAACCAATGATCAGGGTAGCCACGAATGAGTAAGCAAAAACTAGGCCGACGCCCAAAGCTTGCTTAACCATGAGTTCGGTTCCGCCACCATAGAAGAGTCCATCTAGGCCAACACTGTTAACTGCTGACGCACCAAAGAGGCCGATAGAGAGTGATCCCCAAATACCTCCGATTAAGTGAACTGCAACTACATCTAGCGAATCATCAATGCCTAGCTTGTATTTGATTCCGACTGAGAGCGCACATATTGCGCCCGCAACCAGACCAATTATCGCTGCCGCCCATGGCGCTACAAATGCGCACGCAGGAGTAATCGCTACTAAACCTGAAACAGCACCTGATGCTGCGCCGAGGGAAGTCGCGTGTCCGTTGCGAATCTTTTCTACGAGTAGCCATCCAATGACAGCGGCAGCGGCAGCAACTTGAGTATTGATCAACGCTAGCGCTGCTGTTCCATTTGCTGCCAGAGATGATCCGGCGTTAAATCCAAACCAGCCAAACCAGAGAAGAGCCGCTCCAAGCATCACCAACGGCAATGAGTGTGGACGCATTGACTCTTTGCGCCAACCAATTCTCTTGCCGAGGACGATTGCTAAGGCAAGGCCAGCTGCTCCAGCATTGATATGAACTGCGGTGCCACCAGCAAAGTCCTGAACTCCCTTGCTTGCAAGATAACCTGCGCCAGTAATGGTGTCGCCGACTTTATTTCCAAAGGCGAACACCCAGTGTGCAACTGGGAAGTAAACCAGGGTTGACCAAATGGCAACAAAGATCGCCCACGCCGTGAACTTGGCCCGATCTGCGATCGCTCCAGAAATTAGCGCTGGAGTGATGATTGCAAACATTAATTGGAAAGCTGCAAAGACCAGTACCGGAATTGGATAAACGCCGCCGTTATTTGTAAAGTCATTAACAACGTCACCAAGACCGGAGAAAGAAAGATTTCCGTACCACGGAGAATCTGCTTTGTGACCAAAGGCAATCTCAAATCCATAAATTACCCATAACAGGCTGACGATTGCGATCGTGATCATCGACATCATCATCATATTTAAAACACTTTTAGCACGAACCATTCCGCCGTAGAAGAACGCTAATCCTGGTGTCATAAGAAGAACCAGAGCAGTACAGGTTAGGACCCAGGCAGTGTCTCCCGAATTTAAAACAATTTCATCCATTGTTTGCTTCTCTCTCATTTTTAAAAAACGCTCGCCATTGAGATAGGGCAAAGGTGCTATCGGTGGGTTAAATAGGCTCGTTTCCCAGGTTAAGACTCGGTCACAAAATCCTGACCTGTGTTACATCTGTGTTACGAGACCGGCGCTAGCGGCCTTAATCCCCGATTAAGCCAGAGATATAGCGCTGAGGGTCAAAATGAGAGAAATCAGATTCTGCCTCTCCAGTGCCCACGAACTTGATTGGAATATTTAGTGAATTTTCAATCGCCAAGGCTATGCCGCCGCGAGCGGTTCCATCGAGTTTGGTAACAATTAATCCGGTGACCGTAACTGCCTCTGCAAAAATTTTTGCCTGAGTGATTCCGTTCTGTCCAGTTGTTGCATCAATTACTAGAAGAACTTCCGATATGGGAAGTGACTTTTCAATCACTCGTTTGACTTTTCCGAGTTCGGCCATGAGGTCATTTTTATTGTGAAGTCGCCCTGCGGTATCGACTAGTAAATAATCTACCTTCACGTTACTGGCGCGAGCCGCCGCATCAAAAACAACTGAAGCAGGTTCAGCACCTTCTTTGCCTGCAATAACTTCAACTCCAATTCGAGAACCCCAAGTTTGAAGTTGATCCACCGCGGCTGCACGAAAAGTATCAGCTGCTGCGAGAAGAATTGATTTACCAGAACCTTTTAACAATGAAGCTAACTTTGCCACCGAGGTTGTTTTTCCAGTCCCATTTACGCCGACAACAATTACTGCAGAAGTTTTCTCTACTATATTTAAATCACGTGATTTACTTGAAAGCTTAGAAATAAGAATCTCAGTTAGTGACGCAAGCGCATCATCTCCCTTGATTGATTTGGCATCCTTAATTATTGATGTAGTAAGCGACGGCCCTAAATCTGCAGCTAGCAACTCGCTCTCGAGTTCTTGCCAATCAAGTGGATCGGCTGTAGATACACCTTTTATCTTTGAGATAAATTTGCTAAAAATTCCCATCACGCAGAGAGCCCTTAAGCGGAATCAGATTCGCGCAGACGCTGCGAAATAACTTCAGATACGCCATCACCACGCATAGTTACGCCATAAAGAGCATCTGCAATCTCCATCGTACGTTTCTGGTGAGTGATGA
>JBEAMT010000066.1:0-15613 GCA_041165825.1 Actinomycetota bacterium
GCCGAGTGCGGTGAGTGCATACCAAATAGATCCCCAGTCCGAACCACGCGAAAGATTTAATTGGTAGAAACGCAACCAGCCTTCAGGGGTTGTTAGGTAAACCGGCAAGTTGATTGCTGCAAAAGTTGCGGCAGTTACAAAGAGATAACGAAGCGCTGCTGGAATTTGATTTCGGCGTAAGAAAATGAAGGCGATAGGAAGTAGTAAGAAAATTGGCATGAACTTTGTTGAGATAGAAAGTCCCAGCGCCAGCGCACTTAAATCTAATTTCTTTCTATCAAACCAATAGATAGCGCTTAACATAGAAATGATTGCCCAGAGATCCCAGTTGATATACAACGAAGCGATCGCAGCTGGTGCAAGCGGAGTTAGATAAGCAAACTCAGGACGCATCTTGGAAACAATGAGCGTTATAAAGATTAATAAGAGCGCCAAGAAAAAGACGTTTGCGTAGAAATAATTTTGAAGTGCGTTTTCGCCTGTTGGAACTATCTTGGCAACTGCCCACATAATCGCACCCGTAACAACGGGGTACTCAACCGATGCATCGCCATTGCTATAGGCCCATTCGCCTTTATCTAAGCCTCTTTCACATATAAGGCTGGCAGGTCTGAATAACAGGCGTGAACATATTGGTCAGGTGTTGCCCAATCAGTTGAAATGCAAGGGCTAAATTTTGCAAAACTTATTAGAGAAGCGAGTATTGCTAACGCGATTAGCGCGCGTGCACTTGTGCGCACGTTTTAGCCTTCTTTTCTTACCTGAACGCCGCCGCTAGTCATAACTATTGGGTCTAGTCCACCAATATTTGCTGGCGCTGGGAAACTCATCTCTGGCTGTCCGCGAAGTGCGCCCTTCATAAATGCAGTCCAAATTCGCGCTGGGAAAGTTCCTCCGGTAACAGATGTTAATCCACCAATTCCGTTTAGTGATTCTGATGCGCTATCACGGAAGAGCGCAACCGATGCAGCTAGTTGTGGAGTGTATGCGCTAAACCAAGCGGATGCATTTGACTGGCTAGTTCCAGTTTTGCCAGCCGCCGGACGACCGAGTGCAAGGGCTGCTGAACCGGTTCCGCCATTTACAACGCTCTTTAAAGCATAAGTTAAATCAGCCATTACATCTTTAGAGAAGACTTCTTGGGTCTGCATTGTTCCTTCATAGAGAAGGCCCTTATTTGGTCCGGTAACAGATGAAATTAGATATGGCTTTGCGTAAATTCCTTGAGCTGCAAAAGTTGCATATGCATTGGCAACATCAATTACATGCGGACTAGCAACACCTAGTGATACCGATGGTGATGGAACCATGGCAACTGATTCGGGAATGCCGGCACGGCGTGCAGCATCAACAACTTTATCTAGCCCGGCTTTTTGTCCAAGTGGGACATAGATGGTGTTAATTGAATATTTAGTTGCCTGTAGAAGATCGATCTGGCCCCAGCCTTCATTTCCGTAATTGGAAACTTCATATGGTTTTCCTAGATCGTCGAAGATTTGTGGTGAATCACCATTCCACATTGAAGTAAGCGGAATGCCTGCTTCAAGAGCCGCGATCAATGCGAAGGGCTTAAAAGTAGAGCCAGCCAGCGCAATTGACTGGGTGGCATCATTTAGCTGGCGCTCTAAATAATCGCGGCCACCATACATCGCAACAATCTCGCCGGTGCCGGGACGGATCGCAGCTAGTCCAATTCTTAAATTATCTGGGGCTTTCTTCGGATAGAACTTAGTTACCGCATCAACTGCTGATTGCTGTGCACGTTGATCGATAGTTGTTTTAATTACTAGACCACCGACAAGTAATTGGTCATCGGTAAAACCGAGCTTGGCCATCTCTTTTTGAACTGCGGCGACGATATGGCCCTTAGGTCCACTTAGTTGTCCGGTTTTGGTACGTGGGATAACTGTTGGGAATTTCGCTTTAGCGGCATCTTCAGGTGTTATCCATTCACGTTCTAACATGCCATCAATTACATATTGAAAACGGTTCTCTAGACGTACGCCATTCTCTTTAGAAAGTGATGGGTCGTAATAACCAGGAGAACGCAAAATACTGGCGATCACCGCCATCTGAGACAAGTTGAGTTGGTTAACGTTTCGGTTGAAATACTGCTGCGATGCAGTCTGCACACCGTAAGCGCCGCGGCCAAAATAAATAGTATTTAAGTAATTCTCAAGAATCTGATCTTTAGATAAGGAATTCTCGAGCTTTAGAGAGATAACTAGCTCTTTGATCTTTCTTTGAATTGTGCGGCTGGGAGAAAGAAAGGCAGTTTTTGCATACTGCTGGGTGATTGTTGAGCCACCTTCGCCAGTTAGATTGCCGGAACGTAAATTGTTAAGTAGCGCTCTTGAAATACCGGTGATGCTAAATGCTTTATTTGAGTAAAAGTTTCGGTCTTCTGCCGCAAGAACGGCGTTGCGAAGATCGAGTGGAATCTTTGCCAACGGCAAGATCTGTCGGTTCTCTGAACCGATACGTCCGATCTCTTGACCATTTGAATATTGAATAATTGTTGATTGGCTATTTACATAGGCGTTGGGATCTGGAATTGAGACGGTAAACCAAGCAAATGCGAATAAGGTCGATCCAGCGATAAAACCAAAGCCGGCTAAGAAAATACCGGCGCGGAAAAGTTTTCTGCGGATCATTTCTTAAGGTTACCCTTTAACCCAATCTTCATCTTCCAAGGTGCGTACGCGACGGGGTGGCTTTCTTTCATTCCCATCCCCTAATAGATATGAAGAGCAGAGATGGTTCCAAGAACATTCGCGGCATACTTCAACGGTGTAGACGGCAAACTCCCCGAACTCTTTCTCCATTTCCAATAACTCAACCTCAGTCTTTATTCGACCTGAGAATTGTCCGAGTTGATCACCAAATGTGTAACGGAGTTCTACAAGTGATTCTTTCTTGCAGACCGGACATTTACGTTGCGCTTTCTCGCCATGATATTTTGCAGCGCGCATCAAGTACGGGTCAGCATCACAGGCATCGACTACTCCACGAAAGAGCGCCAACAAAGTCGCGCGCTTATCTAGTGAATAATCGATGAACGCACGCTTAGATTTCATAATGAGAGAAGGATAATCCTCTTTTGCAGGCTTTGCGCGACTACCCTTTAACTATGAACATCTGGCAGATATTAACCGATCGCAAATTTTTACGGTTACTCCGTCTACGCTGGACAGGCCAGATGACCGATGGGGTTTTCCAGAGCGCCTTGGCCTCTTTTGTTTTATTTTCGCCAGAACGTCAAGCAAATGCACTTAACGCAGCCTTAGCGTTCGCCGTAGTCCTTCTCCCATATTCTTTAATTGGACCGTTTGTCGGAACAATTCTTGATCGCGTTTCCAGACAGCGGGCGATCATGTTTGCAAACTTAACCAGAGCTATAACTTTATCAATCATCGCATTATTAATCTTCCAGGGAAAAACTGGAATTGAGATGACAATCTTTGTTCTTGTTGCATTTGGCGTTAATCGTTTAATTCTCGCTGGACTCTCAGCGGGTATTCCGCTGATGATTGAAAGTAAATCTTTAATTAGCGCTAATGCTCTTGCGGTAACCGGCGGTTCGGTTTTTGTTGTTCTAGGTGGCGGAATTGGCCTTGGTTTACGCCGTTTAATTGATGAGACAACTACTGCAGATAAAGCTGATGGGTACATAATCTTGGTGGCAGCTGCGGGTTATCTAATGGCAGCGCTCTTGGCTTCGTTGCTAAAGCGCAAAGAGATTGGTCCGCTAGATCACGAGATAAAGAGCGCCAGCTTTACACAAGGCTTAATTGAAATGCGTGAAGGTGTGCGTTTTCTGCGCGCGCATATGGATGCCGCACGTGGCATCGGTGCGATCGCAATTCATCGTGGTGGAATAACCGCTTTAACCCTCATTGCTCTCTTGTTGGAGCGGAATACCTTTAACGATCCGGCAGATAATGAAGCTGGATTGGCTGGCTTGAGTTTTACCTTATCAATAGCGGCGATCGGTTTTGTTGTTGGTGCAGTGATCGCACCTTATGGTGTTCGCCGCGTTGGACGCCATCGCTGGATGAGATTTTCTCTTATCGCAAGTACTTGTGGCCCGCTATTTATCTTATTTGTGAGAACTCCACTTACTTTGATTTGCGCAGCATTTCTCACTGCACTATTTGGTCAGAGTCTAAAAGTTACAAATGATGCGCTGGTTCAATCAAAGATCGATGATATCTATCGCGGTCGAGTCTTTTCGGTTTATGACGTTGTCGTAAATGGTGCAATCGTTTCGGGCGCCGTTATAGCTGCGCTACTTTTGCCAAATAGCGGTGATAGCTACCTAGTTCCATTGGTTGTTGCAACCATCTATTTGATTGCTGGTCTCCGCTTACTTCGCAGTGGGGTTTTCTTTGCTCCACCAGTTAAGTAGTTCTTTGGTTGCGCGCTCTTCTCCTAGCGGTCCATTCTCAAGGCGCAATTCGAGAAGATAATCCAAAGCTCTGCCCACCGCTGCTGAAGGTTTGATGCCAAGTAATTTCATTACTTGTGCACCATCTAAATCAGGTCGGATCTTAGAAAGTTCTTCTTCTTCCATTAATTTAGCGATACGAGCTTCAAGGGCATCATAAGTTTTTGCTAAACGCTCTGCTTTTTTAGCGTTACGAGTTGTGCAATCAGCGCGAGTTAAAACATGTAAATGAACTATTAAATCCCCGGCATCTCGCACATAGCGTCGCACTGCAGAATCGGTCCATTCGCCATCTCCATAACCATGGAAGCGCAGGTGTAGCGCGACCAGTGTTTCGACTTGATCAATTGTCTCACCATCAAAGCGCAGCGCTTTTAACCTGGATTTAGTTAGACGTGCACCAACGATTTCATGGTGGTGAAAAGAAACTCCTCCACCCGGAATTAAATTGCGCGTCTTTGGTTTACCGATATCGTGCAGAAGCGCAGCAAGACGAATAATTAAATTAGGGCCGCCTAAACGCTCTTCCTGAGAAATAGCCTGTTCTAAAACGGTGATTGAGTGCTCATAAACATCTTTATGGTGATGATGTTCATCAATTTCCAGGCGGAGTTTAGGGATTTCGGGAAGCACGATTTCGGCAAGGCCAGTTTCAACTAAAATCGTGATTCCGGTACGTGGATTCTTCGACATTAACATTTTAGTAAATTCATCACGCACACGTTCGGCTGAAATTATTGAAATTCTTCCCGCCATATCCTTTATTGCCTGTAGAACATTAGGTGCGATCTCAAAGCCTAATTGGCTTGCAAAGCGCGCAGCGCGCATCATTCGAAGTGGATCGTCGGAGAAAGAATTTTCGGCCTTAGTTGGTGTACGTAAAACTTTTTTTGCTAAATCTTCCAAACCATTAAAGGGATCAATAAATTCTGGAGTTTTTGTAGTTAGCTCAAGCGCCATTGAGTTAACTGTGAAATCACGTCGTGATAAGTCACCTTCAATTGAATCACCGTATTCAACTTCAGGTTTGCGGCTTTCTGGATCGTAACTTTCGGTTCGGTAAGTTGTAACTTCAACAGTCGTATCACCACGTTTTCCAGCAACTGTTCCAAATTCAATTCCGATATCCCAAACGTTCTCCGCCCAAGATTGCAGAATTTTCTTTGTGACTTCTGGGCGCGCATCGGTTGTGAAATCTAAATCATTACCAAGTCGCCCAAGTAGCGCATCGCGAACTGGTCCGCCAACTAACGCCAAACGAAATCCTTGGGCGGCAAAACTTTGGGCGAGTGAACTTGCCAGCGGCGCCTGTTTGATGAGTGAGGCGATCGCAACTTCTCCCGCGGCTCCTAATGCACTCGTCACAAGTCCAAGATTAGAGCAGTACCCTTGGTCTATGACCCCGGCACCTAGTGCGGGCAGCGAAGGTACGAAGAAAAAGCGCAGGCGTAGACGGCCCGCAAATCGCGCCCCACTTGCAAGTGATTCACCTGCCAAAGATGAGCAGGCGCAGAATAAACGCCCTGCAACGAACCCTGCCAAGAATCAATCACGGAATCCATCGCGGAACCCTAAGAGCTACGCAAAGCGCGTTGATGAAGTTAGCGCAGGCGGCTTAGTTATAGATCACAGCGGAAAGAACGGTCTTCTTATCGGTCGTATTGATCATAAAGATACAAGTGGAAAAAGAATTTTATGGTCGCTGCCAAAAGGCCATATAGAAGAAGGTGAAACCCCTGAGCAAGCTGCGCTTCGTGAAGTCGCAGAAGAAACTGGAATTGAATCTGAGATCGAGCGCTCTTTAGGCGTTATTGATTTCTGGTTTATGGCCGGCGGTAAGCGAATTCATAAAACAGTTCATCATTACCTGTTCCGTGAAACCGGCGGTTTGTTAGCGCCGCAAGAGAGTGAAGTTGATGAAGTTGGTTGGTTTCCGCTAACTGAGATTGTTGACCGTTTGGCTTATCCAGATGAGAAGAAGTTAATTGCGCGAACTGACGCAACTGCTGAAGTTGGCGCTAAATGAAGAAATTATCTGCACTCTTCTTGTCATTAGCCTTTTTATTTATTAGCGCTCCTCATTCGACCGGCGATGTAACCGTTACAAAGTTAACTAGTAAGCCTTACCAACTCTTTGATGGCACCTTCAGAAATGATGAACTAACAAACGACCTACTTCCTACTGGCAGATTAGGTAAGCCGCTTGAAAGTAAACCGAAAGGCCCGCGCACCTGGGTGATCGATGGCGCACTTCTTGATGAAGTGGCTGCTATGGCAGGAGGTTATGAGTTAAGCAATGGTGAATTGACTACTGGACAACTTGTCGCAAAAAGTTGGATTTCTCGGTTAATACTTTTAACCGCGGGAGATAAAGTTTTTGCACTTCCATATGGCAACCCTGATTTATCACTTGCTACACGCTCTGCGCCAAGTGAACTTCGCTTATATAAAAGTTATGGCATAGAAAGAGTTGAGTTTCATTTAAATCGTAAGGTTTCACCTGGAGATAGCAGCGCTTGGAGCACAGGTAAATCACGCCTTAGCCCTGTATTACGGAAGAAATATACGCAAAACCGCCAAGCGTTAACAGCTCTATCTTCAGTTGTTAGCGCACCTGAAATTAAAGCCCAACGGGCGAAACTTGCCATCTTGCTATCTCCTTCACTTGATAAGAAGGATCGCGACTTTTTCTCATATAACGCAGCAGATGGCGTCGCAAAAACTTTAAATCGACTGCGAATCTCTTCTGGTAAATATCAAATTGCTTCAGAGACTGGAAAGGTTCCAGTAACTGTAACCAATGATTTCGGGGTTCCTGTAAAAGTTGGAGTTAAATTAACTCCACTTAACTCTCGTGTTCAAGTTTCAGATGTCACAACTTTTACGATTGGCGCTAATTCACGAACTCAGCTATCAATTCCTTTTAACGCAATCGCTCCTGGCGCAACAACGGTGCTTGCACAAATCACAAACGCGGACGGTGATGAGGTTGGTCCGGCTTCGCGGCTCGCAATTAAAGTGACTTTCTTTGATTCGCGGGTTGCCTACTTCACGATAGGTGCGGCGCTCTTGCTATTTGTAGCGGCTCTAACCCAGACTATTCGCAGAATACGAAGGGGGCGACATGAAAAGCAATGAGCTATTCCGCGCCTCCGGTGTTATGGCAATCGGCACAATCCTTTCGCGCATCACGGGTTTCTTTCGCGCAATTCTTGCAGTTGCAGTTCTTGGTACCGCCCTTCTTGCAGACTCGTACAACGTGGCAAATACGATGCCAAATATTCTTTACAACCTACTAGTTGGTGGAGCGTTAACCGCAATCTTCGTTCCGCAATTGGTGCGTTCTTTCTCAGATGAAGATGGTGGAGATGGTTTTGCTTCGCGCCTAGTTACAACTATCTCGGGAATTCTCTTACTTCTCGTTTTAGCTGGAGTAATTTTCGCCCCGTACCTTGTAAAACTCTATGCTCCAGAGTTTGCAACTGAAGGTTTCGAGCGCGAGTTCTCTATCGCCGTTGCATTTACTCGATATTGCCTGCCACAGATCTTTTTCTTGGGGCTCTTTACGATGCTCGGCCAAGTCGCAAATGCGCGTGGTTCTTTTGCTCCACTTATGTGGGCTCCAATCGCTAATAACCTCGTAGTAATAGTTATTTTTAGCGGGGTTCTAGCGCTTCAAGAGAGTATCTCGGTTGAAAACATTACCGATGCCCAGATCCAACTTTTAGGCTGGGGTACAACTCTCGGCATAGTTATTCAGGCGTTGATTCTTATCCCAGTTGTTAAAAAATCCGGAATACGGTTACGCCCAATTTTCGGTGTTGCTGGGCTTGGTAAATCTTTTTCGTTAGCTGGTTGGACTTTGGTTTATGTTTTAATTTCACAGCTTGGTTACTTGATTACAGTAAATGTCGCCACTAGCGCTGCTGTGCGAAGTGCTCAAGCTGGAATAACAACTGGCGTAGGTTTTACACCGTTTACCAGCGCTTACTACATTATGTTGTTGCCGTATTCAATTGTCACCATTTCAATCGTTACTGCACTACTTCCACATTTATCAAAGTTAGCAATTGATAAGAATGTAGAAGAAGTTAAGAAGCAATTGATTCGCGCTATCCGAATGTGTGGCGTTGTAACAGTTCCTAGCTCTGTCGCGTTACTGCTCTTTGGTTCGCTTATGACTGAGGTTCTTTATTTTGGTATCTCACTCGATGACTCTCGTTATATCGGTTATGTTTTATCCGCGTTAAGTTTAGGTTTGGTTGCATTCTCAATTAACTTAGTCTTAATTCGCGGTTTTAATGCATTTGAAGATACGAAGACTCAAGTTGTATCTATCTTAATAATCAACATAATTTCATCAGTACTCTCTTATATTTTCTTGGCAACGTTAAAGAGTGAATTTGTAACAATTGGTTTAGGTGTTGCCTTTGCTGTTAGTTACATTCTTGGTCTCTTTGTAACTATTGTTCTTTTAAAGAAACACACTGGTCCTCTAGAAATATCTAAGTTTGCTGGTCAGCATGCGCGCCTATATCTAGCTTCGGCGATCGCAATGGTTCCCTTCTTCCTGCTCGCCTTCTTCTTAAATTGGATGAATGATGACGCTGCTCCTCTTATTGGTGTAGCCCGCTTGTTAGTTGTTCTACTTGGTAGTGGAATCGGGTTCTTGCTCGTCGCACACGCCCTAAAAATCACTGAGATCACTGCGATGAAAGAGTTTGCAATCTCACTTTTGGGTAAGCGCCGTGCTGCCCGCGCAAAGTAATCTCGAATGGATACGCTGAGCCCATGGTAAGAAATCTCGTAATCGTTGGTTCTGGCCCTGCCGGATATACCGCTGCTATCTACGCCGCTCGCGCCCAGTTAGATCCAGTTATCTACGAAGGTTCAGTAACTGCAGGTGGTGCCTTGATGAACACTACCGAAGTAGAGAATTTTCCTGGTTTTGTCGATGGTGTGATGGGACCAGACCTCATGGACAGTATGCGCAAGCAGGCCAAACGCTTTGGCGCAGAGTTGGTTACCGATGATGTTGTTGAAATGGATTTATCTGGCGATATCAAAATTATTAAAGATGGTTCTGGAAATACCGTGCAAGCTAAAGCGGTAATCCTTGCTATGGGATCTGCTTATAAAGAAATTGGTTTAGAGAACGAGAAACGTCTCTCTGGTCGTGGCGTTTCATGGTGTGCAACTTGCGATGGTTTCTTCTTTCGTGACCAAACAATTGCTGTCGTTGGTGGCGGAGATTCTGCAGTTGAGGAAGCAACTTTCTTAACAAAGTTTGCCTCAAAGGTTGTTCTGATCCATCGCCGCGATTCACTTCGCGCATCAAAAATTATGGCAGAGCGCGCTTTTGCAAATCCAAAAATTGAAATGCTCTGGAATACTGAAGTTACAGATGTACTAGGCGCCGACAAAGTGGAGGCTCTTGAACTTCGCAACACAGTTACTGGTGAAGTAAGTAAGCGAGATTTCACAGGATTGTTTGTTGCAATCGGGCATATTCCGCGCAGTGAACTTGTTACATCTCAAGTAACGCTAAATGAAGAGGGTTATGTTTTGGTAGAAGCTCGCTCAACGCGCACCAACTTGAAGGGCGTCTTTGCCTGCGGAGATCTTGTCGATTTCACCTATCGCCAAGCCATTACCGCAGCCGGATCTGGTTGCCAGGCGGCCTTAGACGCTGAAAAATTCCTTTCTCACTAGTACTCTTACAACAACTTAGATTTTGATGCGAAAACCAGATTAGAACCGATTAAATAGGAGCCATAAATGAGCGCAGGAAAAGTAACCGCGGCCAATTTCGATGAAGTAGTACTTAAGAGCAGCAAGCCAGTTCTTGTTGATTTCTGGGCTGAGTGGTGTGGTCCTTGTCGCGCGGTTGGTCCAATCCTTGATGAGATCGCAACCGAACACGGCGATAAGTTAACTATCGTCAAACTAAATACGGATGAAGAGTCAGCAATCGCCATTAAGTACGGTGTGACATCCATTCCAATGCTCAACGTTTATGTAAACGGTGAAGTTGTGAAGACAATTATTGGTGCCAAACCAAAGCCAGCGCTTCTAAAAGAGCTCGAAGGTTTTATCTAATCAACTCGTTGGTTTAGATCTCTTATGAAAGAACTATCTCCCGATGAGATTCGTTCTTTTCAACAAGAGCGTGGTCTACATGTAACTGGTGAGTTAAATGAACAAACTCAACGCGCCCTTGAAGAAGCACGGTGGAAACTAGGAGATCGTTCTTTAAATCTTCAGCCATCTCCAATGATGCGTGGCGACGACGTCGCCGCATTACAGGCCCGATTGACCGAGATGGGATTTAACGCTGGCCGTGTCGATGGCATCTTTGGTGAGCGAACTGAAAGCGCTGTTAAAGAGTTTCAAAAATCTGTAGGTATAAAAGTTGATGGTAAATGTGGACCGGCAACAATAATTGCCTTGATTCGTTTAACTAAAATTGTCTCAGGCGGTGCGCCTGCGCAGATGCGAGAGAACGCTAAACAGCGAAATCGTGGACCAGCGCTTGCAGATAAGGTAATTGTTTTAGATCCTGGATTCGGCGTTGATGAATCTGAGATTGTTTACGATATTGCACAAAGATTAGAAGGACGTTTGCTAGCACTTGGCGCGAGTGTATTTTTGACGCGTGGCCCCAAGAATGTTTTAACTGAAAATGAAATCATTGCGTTTTCTAATAAAAATGCCGCAGATTTAGTAATTTCATTACACACCGATATACACTCAAATCCCGAAGCACATGGCGTTTCAACTTATTTTTACGGAAGCGATGCCCATGGAGTTCATTCAATTGTTGGTGAGAGATTTGCTTCTCTTGTGCAGCGCGAATTATGCGCGCGTACTGATTTATTAAATTGCCGTACCCATGCCAAAACTTGGGATTTACTTCGCTTGACCCAGGCGCCGGCGGTTCGAGTTGATCTTGGATATCTAACAAATCCTGGTGATGCTGCGCGCCTTGCCCGCCCAGATTTTCGCGATACTTTGGCGGAGGCGTTCATTATTGCGATTCAGCGCCTTTATTTATCGGCTGAAGATGATGCAAAAACTGGAACGCTTCGCTTATCTGACCTGCGCAGTGCGGGTATTCGTCGTTAATTTAAGTTAAATAAATCGGTTCGCAATCCCATATAAGCATGTGGGAGACTTCTCGGTATGTCTGAGGTATCAGTTCGCTATCAAACCGGGGCTCCACAACATCTGGAGCAACGCTTTGCTACTCGCGCCGCGGGAATGTTGCCTTCTGAAATTCGCTCGCTTTTTGCGGTGGCATCACGCCCCGAGATTGTTTCGCTTGCAGGTGGAATGCCAAATCTTTCGGCTCTTCCTATGGAGATGATGGCTGGGGTTGTAAATCAATTGATTTTAAGTAACGGAGCTGAAGCGCTGCAGTATGGCAGCGGGCAGGGCCATCCAAAACTTCGCGAACAAATTTGCGATGTTATGGCGCTAGAAGGAATTCGTGCAAACCCAGATGACGTAGTTGTGACAACTGGTTCGCAACAAGCTTTAGATTTAATTTCTCGCATCTTTATCGATCCAGGCGATGTTGTCTTA
Organism: Actinomycetota bacterium; assembly: GCA_041165825.1. GTDB lineage: Bacteria > Actinomycetota > Actinomycetes > Nanopelagicales > Nanopelagicaceae > Planktophila. Next base: position 12,032 of record JBEAMT010000066.1, read on the forward strand.
GTTGAAGCACCTTCTTACGTTGGTGCCCTTGGAACATTTCGACAATATGAGGCTTCGGTAGTCCACGTTGAAATGGATATGGACGGCTTGGTTCCAGATGCCCTGCGCGTTGCAATTAAATCTGTACGCGCTTCTGGTCGCAAAATTAAATTCTTATATTTGATTCCAAATTACCAAAATCCAACAGGTGTCTTATTGCCCGCAGATCGCCGCACTGAAATTCTGGCTATCTGCCGCGAAGAAGGAATTTTCGTTGTTGAAGATAACCCTTACGGCTTACTTGGTTTTGATCGTCCATCGCCCAATGCGATGCGAGCTGAAGATTCCGAAAACGTTATTTACTTAGGTTCTTTCTCAAAGACGATCGCATCTGGTCTACGTATCGGTTGGGCCCTTGTTCCGCAATCATTAAAGGATAAATTGGTTATTGCCTCTGAATCTTCAATTTTATGTCCTTCAAACTTCACGCAGTTAACAATCTCTAGTTATTTGGCAGATCAACCTTGGCGTGATCAAATCGCTTCTTTCTGTGAGCTATATAAGGTTCGCCGCGATGCGATGCTCGAATCACTTGAACAATACTTTCCTAAGGAAGCGACTTGGACTAAGCCAGGTGGTGGCTTCTATGTCTGGGTTAATTTGCCCCCAGAAATTGATACTAAAGCGATGATGCCTAAGGCGATTGTTGCCAAAGTTGCCTATGTTCCTGGAAATGCATTTTATGCAGATGGCCTTGGGTCATGGTCGATGCGACTTTCTTACTGCCACCCAACCCCAGAGCGAATCCGAGAAGGCGTTAAAGCTTTGGGTGGAATAGTGACGCAGGAGATGGCACGTCGCGGTACAGCGCTTAAGTAATAAAAAGTTTTACTTAGATCCTTCGATTAGATCAACGATCCGCTGCAAATCCTCACGTCCGGCATATTCAATAACGATCTTGCCTTTGCCGTTTGCGCCCTGCACACTCACGCGGGTATCAAGGTAATCACTTAACAACTCTTCGGCAGCCAGGGTTTCTCCGGTTGTAGAACTCTTTCCGCCTTTGCCGCTCTTAGTTGGACCCTTCTTTGGAGAATGAATTGCAACAGCTTCTTCAGTTGCGCGAACGCTTAAACCTTCGGCAACGATTCGGTTCGCTAACTTTTCAATCTCTGCCTCATTAGTTAAACCAAGAAGCGCGCGAGCATGGCCTGCTGAGATAACTCCTGCCGCGACTTTGCGCTGCACAGTTGGTGGAAGATTTAAAAGTCGAATTGTGTTTGAAATAAGTGGGCGGGAGCGACCTAGTTTTACTGCGAGCTCATCGTGTGTGCAGTTAAAGTCGGTGAGTAATTGAGCGTAGGCAGCGCCTTCTTCAAGTGGGTTTAATTGGCTGCGATGGATATTTTCAATTAAAGCTTCACGCAAAAGTTCGTTATCGGGAGTCTGGCGAATAATTACCGGAATCTTCTTTAAACCGGCAGCCTTTGCCGCGCGAAAGCGGCGTTCTCCCATAATTAATTCATATTTACCAGGAGATGTTTGGCGAACAACGGGCGGTTGCAAAATACCAATCTCTTTGATTGATGCGATTAATTCGTTTAGCGCGCCTTCTTCGAAGATTGTTCGTGGCTGCCGCGGGTTAGGAGAAATGGATTCAATTGAAACTTCATTCTGTTGTGCAACTTCATTGCCGGCGACGGTGAGGGATGTGGGGATTAAAGAATCTAAATTAGTTCCGAGGCCACCGCGTTTTGCACTCATGCAATTTCTCCATCGCGTTTGTAATTGATATTTACAACATTGGAGTCAAAGTTAACATCGAGCGCATCTTTTGCTTTCCCGCGCTCTGCAATCTCGCGCGCTACCTGCATGTATGCAATTGCACCTGGTGAAAGTGGATCATATGTCATAACTGTTTGGTTATATGAAGGTGCTTCAGATACACGTACTGCGCGCGGGATAGGAATATCAATTAACTCATTTGGAAAGTGTGCCCGAACATTTGCAGCGACATCATTTGATAAACGTGTGCGACCATCAAACATTGTTAAAACAATTGTTGAAAGATCTAGATTTGCATTTAAGCGCTTTTTAACAATGCCGTAAGTTTCAAGAAGTTGTGACAAACCTTCGAGTGCGTAATATTCAGTTTGAATTGGAATTAAAAGTTCGCGCGCGGCAGCAAGTGCGTTAATAGTTAACAACCCAAGAGATGGTGGGCAATCTATAAAGATGTAATCGTAATTTGGTGAAATTTCATCAAGCGCTTCTTTTAAACGAAGTTCACGCGCAACCATCGAAACTAAATTAACTTCAGCATTTGCAAGTGATGAATTTGATGGAACGCAATCAAGTGCTGGAAAACCCGCAACCTTTTGAATTACAGAACTTATTTGTGTGCCGCCCATAAGAACTTCGTAAACGCCATCAGTATCACGGTGTGGTACACCTAGGGCGGTGCTGGCATTGCCCTGTGGATCTAGATCAACCACTAGGACCCGCAGGCCCCCCATTGATAGGGCTGCCGCAATATTGACGGTCGTGGTGGTTTTTCCAACCCCACCCTTCTGGTTTGCCACGGTGAAGATCCGGGTTGAGGCAGGTTTTGCCATCGCCTCTTTTAGCCGCCGGACGCCAACAACTTTTGTCTCGCTCTCGCGAGCCTTTGTTTCACGTGAATCAACCACGCGCCTATCTAAGCACTTCTTGCTCAGCCTTTACGCACAGAGATGACTCTGGCGAGCTCGATTCCCTCAAGTTTTATCTCGTGGAGCTCAGCCCCTTTGATTCCAACCATCTCGGTTGCCGCAGACTCCCCCTTCATCGCTAAAAGGGAACCTTCCGGTTTGACCATATGCCAAGAGATCTTCTTCAACTTCTCCATAGGGGCTACGGCGCGGGCGGTAACAAAATCAGCGCTCTTCTTTACATCTTGGGCGCGGCCGCGGATGACCGCAATTTCAACACCTTTGGTTGCAATCGCAGCAACTGCCTCATTTAGAAAGTCAACTCTGCGCTCAAGTGGCTCAATTAGCGTCACTTTTAGGTCTGGCCTGGCTAGGGCGATAACAATTCCTGGCAGCCCCGCCCCTGACCCGATATCGAATAGAGAGGCACCGTTTGGCAAGAGTTGGGTTACGGGCAGGCAGTTAAAGATATGGCGATCCCAGATCCGCTCACCTTCACGAGGGCCTATTAAGCCCCGCTCGATACCTGCGGTAGTGAGGAATTCGGCGTAGGCGCGAATAGCCTCCTCTTGCCCCGGGAAATATCGGGAGATAGAGGTTTCACGTGAAACCTCTGAAGAATCTGACTCCGGCTGGAGATTTGTCATTGGGTTCTTTTAGGCGGGATAGATGACAACGAAGCGGTTTGGATCTTCGCCATCTGACTCTGACGACAGGCCAAGGGTCTGGATAGTGTCATGGATAATCTTGCGCTCAAAGGCGTTCATTGGGTCGAGTTTGATCGATGCCCCGGTGGTCTTTGCCTGCTCAGCCATCTTCTCAGCAAGGGCGGTTAGCTCCTTGCGGCGGCCTGAACGGAATCCGTCGATATCGAGCATTAGGCGGCTACGGTCGCCGGTCGCAGTCTGTACAG